>RFZO01000371.1 GCA_009920715.1 Actinomycetota bacterium
CTCCTCCCCGCCCGCCTGGATGGTCTGGAGGGTCAGCAGGTCGCCCCGGCTCTGCGTAAGCCAGCCCTGAATATCCCCGGCGCAAGGCCCGCTCACGAAGTCCACGGGCAGCAGGTCGCGCACCTGGATGCGCCACCCGTTCGATAGCGGGATGATGCGGCTTTCGTCCAGAGCTTTCGCGCGGTCGAAGATGCTCACGACGCCACCACGGAAGAGTCGGCGTTGGTCAGCGTCGCAAGGATGCCGTTGTCGGTGTCGTCACCGAGGCACCGGAAGGTCACCGTCTGCTCTACGATGCCGACGCCGCTGATGGGGTCGGCGTACTCGCGGATAGTGGCGTTGTGCCCCACGATAGCCAGCGAGCGGGGGGAGTCGCTGAACGTGATCGAGACATCGCTACTCGTCTGCGCACGGTGCGCCGCCTGTAAGGTGTTGGAGGTGCCGGAGAGCGTGGCCCGGATGGTGATCTCCTGATGCCCGGTGATTGCGGGCTGGTCGCTGTTGGCGCTCCCAAGCTGATCCACCCGCGCCAGCTTGTTGTCAATCACGATTTCGATGCTCTTGAGCGTGTAGTTGACCGAGTTGAAGGCCAACACCCCGGCGTGCGTATGCTTGATCAGGTAGGTCGAAGCCAGCGAGGTGAGCGCGGAAGGCGTGGAGGTGGTCCGCGCCGCCGCACTCATCCCGATGAAATCCACCCGCGCCCGCATCGTCTCGCCCTTGGCGCAAGAGAGCGTGAGGCGGTTGATCATGCAGCCCGCCAGCACATCGTCAGCCCCAGACGTACCGCGCTCTACGGCGATGGTGAGCGGGTTGGGGAGGGCGGCGGCGAGGCTCACAGCGTGGGCGTAGGGGCCGCTACCGGTCGTGGACACGCTTCCGAGCGCGTGTTTCAGGAGGAGGCCAAGGCATCCGCCCGCATAGCAGGCGTCAAGCTCCACCGTACCGGCCACGTCGGTATTCGTAAGGATTTCCGCGTTGGCGTTGCGGGTCGAGCCGGAGCCAACAAGCCAGGGAACATCCTCGTATTGCCGCTTCTCCTGAAAGTCCACGGAGCGGATGCGTGCGCCGATGGTGGTGCTGACCGGCGTTCCTGCCGTGCTTTCCTCCCCGAAGGAGAGGCGGGTACTGAGTCCGAAGTTGTAGGCCATAGAGCCCCCTTATTCTGCGACAGTGTAGACTTGAAGCTTGAAGGAGCG
>RFZO01000372.1 GCA_009920715.1 Actinomycetota bacterium
GTCAACACAAACACAAATATTAGATAATCTTTAATATTTTTGCCCCTGCAACCACAAGTTGTAGGGGCGCTTTATTGGAGACTATCTATGCAAAGACAGCGACAAAGACAAGCATTACCACTACCGTGGCCTATGCCAGTACCAATGGTACCATTAGTACCAATGCCACATATAGGCCCACCACCAGTATTAGATGATTTAGATTTACTAATAAACTACAACAACAGTAGTCAGCCTGGGCCACCAGGACCGCCTGGCCCGCAAGGTCCACAAGGCGAACCAGGTCCTCAAGGACCACCTGGCACACTTGCAGACCTACCAGTTACACTTATTGATACTAATACCTATAACGCAACAGCAGAAGAATACTTCTTAGGCGTTATAGCAGACGGTGGTTCAGTAGTTACACTACCTAGTGGTACACTTGGCAAAGTATTTATAATCAAGGACAGTTTAGGCACAGCTAGTACAAACTCTATAGTAGTTCAAGCAACTGGTTCAACTATTGACGGTCAAGGTGTTTATATACTTGACAGTGATTGGGCTAGCATAGGCTTAATCTACAACGGCATAGAGTGGAATGTAACATGAGTTACAATCAACCACTAGCATCCGCCACAGATTACGGTGTTGTAAAAGTAGGCAGTGGCATTAGTGTAACAAATGGTGTTATTAGTAGTAGTGGCAGCGGTACTGGTGGAGATGTAGGGTATTTCTACTCTGGAGTTACACAAACTAACTTACTACCAATTAACACAGTTACACTATCAAATACTACACTATCGCAGGGAGTTACACTAGTAGCAGGCAGCAGACTTACTGTTAGTAAAACCGCTAACTATGCACTACAAGTAACCATACAATTTTCAAAATCTACTAGTGCGGGCGGTGCTGCTACAGGATTCTTTTGGTTACGTAAAAATGGTGCGGATGTAGCAGACAGCGCAACTGATGTAATTACTACTAGTGCAGGAGCAGGCGTAGTATTAGCTGTAAACTATACATTACCGCTATTAGCGGCCGATTACCTAGAGATGGTTTGGTCTGCTAATACAGCAAATGCAGAATTGATATTTTTACCCATACAAACAGGGCCGCCTTCTATACCAGCAGCACCCAGTGTTCGTATGACATTATTACAAGTATAACAGTGCCAATAATAAAAATAAC
>RFZO01000373.1 GCA_009920715.1 Actinomycetota bacterium
AAAAAAAAAAAAAAAAACCCCCACGACGTGACCTGCCCCGTAGAGAACTAAGGTCGCGACATGCGCGCCGTCATTGCTGATTCAGGGAACGTCCAACTGCGGGACATCGACGAGCCCGCCGGGGACGGCGTCGTGCTCACGGTTGCCGAGGCCGGCATCTGCGGCAGCGACCTGCACATGGTGCAGAACGGCATGGCGCCCGTCGCGATCGGCCATGAGTTCGGCGGATGGCTGCCCGATGGCCGGTTGGTGGCGGTGCGTCCGACCGGCGAGTGCGGAACCTGTGACCCGTGTTCCCGCGGCTTCCAGAATGCCTGTCGGCTCAGTTGGTCAACGTCGTACGGCATCGCCGTGAACGGTGGCCTGGCCGACAGGGTGTTGGTGGAGCAGTCAAGAGTCTTCGCCATGTCCCCGGCCTCGCGACCCGTCGACGCAGCACTCGTGGAGCCGCTCGCGGTCTCTCTTCACGGGGTCCGCCGCGTCATGCCGGAGCGGGGCAGCCGCGTGGTGGTCGTGGGAGCCGGGTCCATCGGCCTTCTGGCCGTGGCCGCCCTGCGCGCGTGGGGCATAGAAGTGGACATCGTCAGCCGGCACCCACACCAGTCCGTGGCCGCGGAGGCCCTCGGTGCCCGCGTCATTGACCGGCCGAAGTCATCCTCTTACATGGTGGCGTTCGACGCGGTCTGCACCCAGGAGACGGTCGACCTCTGCATCTCGGCCTGTTCGCCCGGGGGCCGGATCGCCGAGTTCGGCATGTTCTGGACTCCGGTCCAGATGACGAACCCCATGATGTTCAAGGAGATCAGCCTGGTCCCCGCCATGGCCTACACGCACGACAGCTCGTACGACGACTTCCGGGAATCCGCCGACATCCTGGGGTCCGCTCCCCACATCGCCGATGCCCTCGTGACCCACACGTTTCCCCTGTCAGAGGCCGTCGAGGCATTTCGGGTGGCCGGCGACAGGCGGAGCGGCGCCATCAAGGTGCACCTCGTTCCGTGAGCGTCGGCGCGCCGTTGTCTGCGCATTTGTGAAGCCCCTGACCTTGTAGAAGCCAAACGAAACTTGGGAAATCCCGTTCACATGTCTTGCTTTGTCTGACAGAGCCGGTGCTATCGTGTCCCTCGTCACACCACGGTGGTGTGCCAA
>RFZO01000374.1 GCA_009920715.1 Actinomycetota bacterium
GTTCCAGCCGGACACGGCATTCGCCACAACAACAATCGTCGCACCCGACTTCTGTCCCCGCACCTCGCAAGAACGCGGCCCGGTCGAGATGCACTTCTTGCCCTTGGAGATCCTCACTGAGACGGGGAGACTGCCCTTCGGTCCGCGGGCCCACCATTTCACCTGCACCTTCCCCTTCAAGCGCGACACCACCGTCACGCGCAGGTCGATCCTCGTCACGACGATGCGCCCGGAGGCCGCAACCTCGATGACAGTTCCATCCGATGCCTGCCAATCGTCCTCGTCCTCACCCTGCGCCATGACCAGCGCGGTGCAGGTTCCTTGGAGTCCCTTGACACCGGGAAGGACGAACCTTGCGGAGCGGGTGACCGGGTCCAATGGCAAGTCAACATTCAGATACCGGCCTGGCGACCCGCCCCCGGTGACACACCACACCCGGGCGTCGGTGGCATTCGTGGCATCCCGCTCGTCGGCGGTCACCCCGATCACCAGGTCGTTGCCCTCGAATGTTGCCTTCACCGCGGGGCTCACGGGTTTGGCCACCTTGGTGCGCACCGAAAAGCGGCTCTCCCTTCGCCCCACCGCATTGCCCGCCGCAGCAACGACCTCGTGGACAGTTCGTGGCTTCAGACCCGTGAACGTGCACATGCGCCCCTCCCCGACGCTCACCGTGCACGAGGGACTGCCAGCAATGGTGAGGACAGCTGGCTCGGTGATGGGACTCCCGCCGTCATCGAGGGACACCTTCGCCGTGACCGAGTCGGACGTACTTGTGAAAGACAGATCGAATGCCGGAGCAGACAAGTTCACCAGCACCGGGGCTCCGGTGACAGGTGCGGCCCGCGCCGATCCGTTCGTCGCAACCACCCTCACCGTGTAGCTGACGCCGCGGGTGAGACCAGTGAGGGCGCATCCCGTCCGCCACACCGATACCACGCAAGTGCGCGCGGGGTCCTCAAGAGTGCCCGCAGAGTCTGGTGCACGTCGCATCGAGGTGGGCATCACCCCTTCGGCGCCGGGTGCCAACGAACCCACACAGTGGTTGGTCGACACTCTTGAGGACCCCGCGCGCACTTGCGTGGTATCGGTGTGGCGGACGGGATGCGCCCTCACTGGTCTCACCCGCGGCGTCAGCTACACGGTG
>RFZO01000375.1 GCA_009920715.1 Actinomycetota bacterium
AACGAGCCACTCAAAAAAGACTACGCCGCTGCCATCCAGGCAGGAAACAAGGAGAAAGCGGCGCAAATCAAGGCCGCGATGGATGCAAACTGGAAGCTGGCCGAAGATCCCGCTTGACAGTCTGACGCCCCCGCGTAACGCTTTGGGGGAGGCATCGCGTGGCCCTGCGTAGTGGGTGGCGCCTCGGGTCGTCCTCGTCTCGCCAACGCATCGGCAGTAGACCCAGAAACCTAATACCTTTCTGGATAGTCCATGTCTACCGCCGTAACCGCCCCCTCGTCATTCGCCCAAGCCGGCACCGCTGGCCTGACCTACACCTACAAGCTCCAGGAAGCCCTTGAGCTTGCCCTGATGGATATGCTCGGCGACGCTGTGATCTCCTTCGCCGGTGTCCCCCTCGACTTGACCGCGATGGGGTCTGACACCAAGCGCATGGGCGTTCTGTCCAACGTCGGCTTTCAACGTACCTTTACCGCCTCCGGTGGTGAGGCCACGCTGAACAGCGCGTCCGGGTATACCCTGGACTACTGGGAAGGCAGCGTTGGTCAGTACGACCTCAGCTTTACCCAGACCGTCAAGAGCGCGGTCCTCGGCCTCCCCGGCGTCACCGTGACCTTGGAAGACCTCGCCTCCTTCCTGCCCCAGAACGTCCTCGCAACCATGCGTTCCCTGTTCTGCACCGCCGGATCGTCCTTCTCGGCCACCACCGTTGGCTCTGCCTCTGCCGCCCTGGACGCTGACGACATCTACGACCTCGCCGCCGCCGCGACCCGCAAGCTTGGGGCGGGCGCTCTCGGGATGCCGACGACCTTCCTGGACCCTGAGCAGTTCCTGACCGCCCGCGATGCCTTCCGCTCTGAGCCTGCCTGGATTCAGAACATCGCCGCGATGCAGCAGGTCCAGAAGATCCAGGCCGGTCAAGACCTGGGTGACGTCTTTGGTCTCGGGTTCAACGTCATGATCACCGATAGCATCGTCCAGAGTGGCGGCGCCTATCGTGGGTTCTGCGGTTCCCCCGGCTCGATTCGGCGGCTGGTCGCGGATCCTTCCCGCGCCATGCTCCCCGCCGGCGTCAACCCCCGGTACCTGCCGATGGGCGTGGTCATCTACGACCTGCTCCAGGCCCTCAACAGCGCCAC
>RFZO01000376.1 GCA_009920715.1 Actinomycetota bacterium
TTCGATTCGCTCATCGCCGGCCCCCTCCGCTCGCGACTGCTCCGCATCAGCCTAGAGAACCTCGATTTGACCGAATGCAGTGTGATTCAGAGAACCGCGCTCGAGATACGTGCACGAACGAACATGAACTGTTACGAGTTGGCCCCGGCCGTTCCTTGAGTCGCAATCGCGCCGCCGATTCCAGTAGCAACGCCACCAAGGCCGCCGGTTCCTCCGCTTGCGAGTCCTCCACTACCGCCCAGGCCACCGTACACTCGCCCGCTCGAGTCACCGTTGACGAGCGCAGCGCCTCCGTTACCTCCGTTGCCGCCATTGCCAGTTGATCCGACACCTCCGGCGCCTCCTGCACCTCCATAGGCACGAGACGCTCCGGTTCCAGTCGCCGAGGCGGAGCCTCCGTTACCGCCGGTACCAGCCTTACCAGTGACGCGACTACCACCGACACCACCGAGGCCACCGGTCGCCGTGCACGCGGCACCCACACACGTCGCCTGGCCACCATTGCCGCCCGCCGAGCCACTCGAGTTACTGGCCGCTCCGCCGACCCCTCCCGTGATACTGCATGCAGCCACATCGCATGTCGCCGCACCACCGTTGCCACCATTACCACCAGCACCGTTGACCGAGACGCCTCCAGCACCACCTGCACCACCGGTACCCGTCGAGCTCGAGCTCACCGCACCACCGTTGCCACCATTACCACCAGCACCGTTGACCGAGACGCCTCCAGCACCACCAGCACCACCGGTACCCGTCAAGGTCGTGATCGCCGCACCACCGTTGCCGCCATTACCACCAGCACCGTCGGTTGCGTCACCACCAGAACCACCAGCGCCACCGGTACCCGTCGAGGTCGTGACCGCCGCACCACCGTTGCCACCATTACCACCATTGCCACTCGAGCCGGCCACCCCCGCGAGCCCAGGCGTGCCCACTCCCGAGCCCGATACTCCTCCGAGCCCGAACGACAATCCTGAGTCGCCTCCGGATCCGCCGATTCCAGCGGTACCCCACAATGCGTTTCCGCCGTTTCCGCCGTTGGCACCGTTCGACGCATTTCCGCCGTTGCCGCCGTTGCCATTGCTGGTTCCGCCATTGCCGCCGGTTCCCCCGTTGCCACCGTTGCCACCGTTGCCACC
>RFZO01000377.1 GCA_009920715.1 Actinomycetota bacterium
CGTACATCGAGAACGCGTCGAGCCGCGCGGAGCTGAGGCAGAACATCGCAGCCGCCCTCGAATTCATCTTCTCCGCGGAGCGTGCGGAAGCCCGTCGGTTGCGTGCGGAAGTCATCGGCTCGGCGGTGTCCAGACCGGAGCTCCGTGCCGCAGTCGCGGCCACCGACCTGGACTATGCGCGTCAGGTGGCGCAGGCCTACGGGGTCGCAGTCGAATCCGGCTGGGTCGCCGCGTCGGTGGACATCCGCGGTGTTGCCCTGTGGGCGCAGGGAGTCATCAATTCCCGGGTGACCATCGAGTTCAACGGCGACCCGAACGTCGCGGCCGCGTGGGACGGGCTGACGAAGTCGGCGATTCTCGCCGCCATCTTCGGCGACTGACCCGGTCTACAGGTTCGTCAGCTCGCGTGCCCGGGTGATCGCACCGGTGGGGTCCTCCTCCACGAGGATCCCGAACATGCCGACGGCGTTCGCGGCGTCGACGTTCGCCTGGAGGTCGTCGAGGAACGCGGTGCGCGAGGGCTCCGCACCGAGACGGTTCATTGTCAGGTGGTAGATCTCCGGGTTGGGCTTGCGCATCGCCACCTCGTGGCTGTCGACGATGGTGTCGAACACGTCCTCGAAGTCCATGAGCGGCCACCACATCTCGCGGAACTCGCGGACGTTGTTGGTGAGGATGCCGATGCGGAACCCGTTCTCCTTCAAGTCGTGGACGAACCGGACCATCGGTGCGCTGAGTGCGAAGTTGAAAGCGCCGGCCTGACCGGACGCGGGGGCGGGCGGTGCGACGGTCGCCACGATGCCGGCATCATCGAGCATCTTCTTCGTGATGGCGCGGCACTCGGCGAGTGTGATCTCGCCTCGTTCGACGCGGTGCCACTGGTGGTCCGTGTCGAGATGGTGCGGTCCCATCACGATCTCGGCCACCACCTTCGGGTCGTGGTCGGGGTAACGGCGCGTGAAATCTCGCGGTCCACCGTTCGCCATGATGACTCCGCCGAGGTCGAAGATGACCGTGTCCACTGCCCGATTGGATGACATTTGGATGATTCTTGCGTGTTCCCCGCCCGGGTGACGAGCCGTCGCCCGCGGGGCCACGGGTAGGATGGGAAACCGCATGTCTTTCCTCGACA
>RFZO01000378.1 GCA_009920715.1 Actinomycetota bacterium
GGCAGCAGCGTGAAGCGCTACTCGATCGGTGCATCGGGCACCCTCACAGAGCTCTCCGTGCCGTCCCTCTCGCTCGGCGGCGCCGTCGTCACGTCCCTCGCGGTGCACGGCCAGTATGTGGTGCTGGGGTCGAACCTGGGTGACTGGGTGAGAATCTGGAACCGCTCGTCATCGGCGGTGGCCAGTTCGGCGACCATCGACTCCGTGGGCACCCTCTACGCGTGGTCCGGAGGGGTCATCGTCACACCCACCACGGACAGCATCATCACGAGACTGAACTGGTCAGGTGTCACCACCGGCACGGTCGACCTGATGTTCGGTGAGTTCGCCGGCAAGACGTACAACGGATCCTCGTACCCGATCGCGTACGGCGACGTCGCCCGGTTCGACGACAGCAATATCGCGATAAGGCTCGGCGATTCATCCATTGCCTCGTTGAACATCGACTCCATGACGGTCAACGCGACGGGCGGCATCGGCGGAACCGTCTCCAACGGTGTTTCCGGACCCCTCGTCGCGGCCGGATGGCTCCATGACCTCGACGTCAATCTGCGATCGCGGTGGAAGGACTACGCGCTCGGGTCCTTCGGCAACGGTGGTCTCCTGAACGCGGCCGAGGCGATCGTCGGTTCGGCCACCTTCTCCGGTGTCTATGTCGACACCGCCACCGGGTTCGGTGTTCGCATCTCCGAGAGCACGAGCCAACCCCTCACACCCCGCGTCACCTCGGCAAACGGGACCGCCAGGGTGACTTGGGAACAACCCGTGCGCCTCAGTGACCCCGTGGACCAGAGCATGATGGATCTCTACGAGCTGAGACCGGTGTCCTACGACATCATCCTCCAGCCGGGGGACATCGTTCGGAAGTGGGAGGCCGGCCCTCTCGACGTGGTGATCACCGGACTAGACCCCTCCACCACCTACACCGCAGTCGTGAGATCACGGTCCCCAGGCGGAGTCACCGATTCCGAACCCGTCACCTTCACACCAAGCACGGATGTGTCGCGTCCGTCCACTCCGACTGGCGTGACCGTCGAGACCGCGGAGGAGGGATGCGTGACGGTGAGGTGGAACGCCGTGACAGGGGCAAGCGGGGGGTACCGCATCGAACTCAGGGGCCAGACCGC
>RFZO01000379.1 GCA_009920715.1 Actinomycetota bacterium
CTGCTGGTGGCGCGCCTGGTGGATGAGCATCCACAGTCCGTCGACCGTCACCGCACCAGCGCGGTCCGCGGCAGCGCTTCGAGGAGGACGTCATAACGCTCGTGGGCGGGGTCCGTCACGGACGCACGCTCGGCTCGCCCGTCGCCATCGAGATCCAGAACTCCGAGTGGTTCCGCAGCGACAAGTGGCATGCGGAGATGTCGCCCGAGCCGGGTGCCACCGAGACCCCGCTCACCCAGCCACGGCCGGGGCACGCCGACCTCGTCGGCATGCAGAAGTACGGCTTCAGCGACGCGCGTGACGTGCTCGAGCGGGCGAGCGCCAGGGAGACGGCCGCCCGTGTCGCGGCCGGTTCGCTCGCCAAGCTGCTGCTCTCGCATCTCGGCGTCGGCATCCTCAGCCACGTCGTGCAGATGGGGTCGGCCCGGGTGCCCGGGGGAACGTTGCCCGGCATGGACGACCTCGCGCGCATCGATGCATCCGAGGTGCGGTGCGCCGACGAGGACACCGCCCGGTCGATGATCACCGAGATCAAGAACGCGGCCCGCGAGGGCGACAGCCTGGGCGGCATCGTCGAGGCCGTGGCGCACGGCGTCCCGATCGGCCTCGGCAGTCACGTCCACTGGGACCGCAAGATCGACGCGCTCCTCGCGCAGGCCGTGATGAGCATCCAGGCCGTGAAGGGTGTCGAGATCGGGGACGGATTCGAGGTGGCGGGGTTGGTCGGCAGCAAGGCCCACGACCCGATCCTGTGGGACGCGCAGAACGCCAGGTACGTGCGGGAGGGCCACCGCTCCGGCGGGACCGAGGGTGGCATCACCACGGGCGAGCCGTTGATCGTGCGCGCCGCCATGAAGCCGCTCGCCACACTCAACCGACCCACCCTGAAGACCGTGGACACCGTGACCAAGGAAGAGACGGTGAGCTTCAAGGAGCGCACCGACGTGACAGCTGTGCCGGCGCTGGGCGTGATCGTGGAGACCATGGTCGCTCTCGTCCTGGCGTCCGAGGCCCAGCGCAAGTTCGGGGGCGACTCGCTGCGGGAGTTCGTCGCGAACGCCGAGTCATTCAAGAACACGCTGCGGTGACCTCGTGGCGCCACCGCGGTTCC
>RFZO01000380.1 GCA_009920715.1 Actinomycetota bacterium
ACCGACCACGCCGATGACCGCACCGACCGGCACGGTGTCGCCTTCCTGCACGCGGATCTCCACGAGCACCCCTGCGACCGGGGAGGGCACCTCGGTGTCGACCTTGTCGGTGGACACCTCGAACAGCGGCTCGTCGGCGGCGACGGTGTCGCCCACCTTCTTGAACCAGCGGGTGATCGTTCCCTCGGTGACGGTCTCACCGAGCTGCGGGAGCGTTACTTCTGCCATCTGTGCTTCGTTCCTTCTCGACTTCTTCGTTTCTCGTTCTTCGTTCCTGCGCGTCCGTGCCGGTTCAGGAGTTGATGCTCCGGCCGGTGAGGGCCATGACCGTCTCGCCGAAGAGTTCGCTGAGGCTGGGGTGGGGCTGGATGAAATGGGCGATCTCGTCCACGCTCGCCTCCCAGTTCACCGCCAGGTACCCGCCGGAGAGCTGCTCGGTCACCCACGGCCCGACCATGTGGACACCGAGCACCTGGCCGGCGCTGCCGTCGGGGTTCTTCTTGGCGATGATCTTCACGAGGCCGTCGATCTCGCCCAGGATCTGGGCGCGCGAGTTGGCGCGGAACTGGTGCTTCGACACGACCACGTCGTGCCCGGCGGCCTTTGCGGCCTCCTCGCCCGGGCCGGCCCACGCGACCTCCGGCTGGCAGTAGATCGCCCACGGCACCCTGTCGTAGTCGACGGGAACGGTCTTCTCGCCGAGCACCTGCTTCACCACGAGGATTGCCTCGGCGTACGCCACGTGCGCGAGCTGGGGCGTGTTGATGAGGTCACCGATTGCCCACACGTTCGCGGCCGACGTGCGGCACCACTCGTCGACCTCGACGAAACCGCGGTCGGACACCTTCACCCCTGTGTCCCCCAGGCCGAGCTGGTCGGGGAACGGCCGGCGGCCGATGGACACGATGACGGCATCGACCTCGAGCGTCTCGCCCTCGCCGAAGCTCACCACCGTGGAGCCGCTCCCGGTGGGCGCGTGGCTCTTCACCGCGACGCCCGTCTTGATGTCGATCTTCTTCTTCTGGAACGAGCGGACAACCACGTTCGCGAGGTCGGCGTCGAGACCGGGGAGGATCTTGGGCAGGCCCTCGAGGATGGTGACCTGCGCG
>RFZO01000039.1 GCA_009920715.1 Actinomycetota bacterium
CCGGCGTGACGAACGAATTGCGCCGCACCAGCTTCGGGTCCACCCCCTGCTTCACGAGGGAGCACAGCACCGCCGCCAGGTTCTTCCACGAACGGTCCGCGGAGGCGGCGATGGGGCCGTCGGTGCGGATGGCACCCCACGCGATGTGGCCGCCCATCTCGAGGTGTTCGGCGATCCGGGGCGTGGCGGCGAGCATCGCCGCCATCTGCTCCTCGTCCGTCGCCGAGGGGACGGGGACGGAGATGATGTTCGCACCGATCGACAGGAGCGCGAGCCAGTCGGTCTCCCCGCAACTGTGCACCCCGGTCACGTTGTGCGGGTCGACGACGGCGAGCGCACCCGACACGAAGTCGAGGACCTCGTCGGGGGGCACCGGAAAGTCGGGCACGAGCGCGTCGTGCAGGAGCGGTTCGTCGAACACGATGATCTGGGTGGTGCCGGGCATCGCGTGCGCCACCTCGTCCTGGAGCGCGCGGACATGGCACCTCACCGCCTGCTGCGCGAGCGGCGCGGCGACCTCGACGGCGAGACCCGACCTGACGAGGGCGAACCCGAGGGTCAGCGGCCCGACGAACTGCCACTTCACGAGCGACGGCAGGTCTGTGCGGCCGCGTGCGCTCTGCAGGAACGCCGCAAATCCGCCGTAGCTGTCGCCGGAGAGATCGGTGGTCACGTCGCCGGCGAGGTCGAGTGCGTCGATGTCGACAGCGATGCCCCCGTACTGACCGGACGTGATGCCCGCGATGCCGGCGAGCCCCTGCGGGACCATCAACTCCGCGGGTGACCTCCGCGGGAGTGACGGGATGGTGACGATGTCCGTCGCGCGCCAGGCGAACTCGACGGCGTCCGACGTCTCACGGTGGGGAAGGCTGCCCACCCCGAACGACGCGCCGGGGGCGTGCGGTGCGTGTCTCATCATCGCGGAGCCTCCCTTCCCGTCGACCCGCCGTGTGCGGGGTTCACCATTGGTAGCAGCACCCGGACGGGACGGGCGAGGCGGGCACCCGTCCGCGCGATGGTGCGCCGTGCCGTTGCGCACGGCAGGCTTGGGGCATGCAGAACGCGGCCAACGGTGCGTCGACGACCCTCATGTGGGTCGGTCGCGCCGCATGGTCACTGGTGGGGCTGGCGGCTCCGTGGGCGGTTCTCGGCGAGGGACGCTCGGGTGCCGTCGGGGCTGCGGCGAACGTGTGGGGCTGGGGCGCCTGGCTGGCGGTTCTCGTGGCCCTGTTCGTGCCGTCGGCACTGTCACTCACCGCGGTTCGCATCATCGTGCCCGCGGTGGCGGCGGCGGGACTCTGGTCGGCGGAGCCGGCCGCAGTCGGCACCGCACTCTTTGCGCTCGTGGTCCTTTCGTCCCGCGACGTGGCCGACGTGCTCGTGCAAGGCAGCGCGTACGGAGCGGAGACCCGGTTCGTGCTGCGCACCCCCGTCCCCTACCTGGTGCCCGCGGTCCTGGTGTGGGCAGCCCTCGTGGGTGCGACGGTCGGCGGGACCCTCCTGCTGGCCGCAGGCAACCTCGTGGCGGGGATCCCCGTTGCCGCGGCCGGTGCGGTGCTCGCGTGGCGCGTCCCGTTGCGGCTGCATCGTCTCTCGCGACGCTGGCTGGTGGCGGTGCCGGCGGGGCTGGTGGTGCACGACCACCTGGTGCTCGCGGAGACGTTCATGGTGCGGCGCAACCATCTCGGCCCCGTCACGCTGACCCATGCGGCAGGGGACGAGGCGGACCTCACCGGGGCGGTGCCCGGCCGGCGGGTGACCGTGTCGATGACGCAGCCGGACAAGGTGGTGCTGTCCCCCATCACCATGCGCACCCTCGGCACATCGCAGGCGCTCCATGTTGTTTCGTTCGCCGTGGCGCCCTTGCGCGCCGGCGCCGCGGCTGCGGCGGTCAGCGCGGGTCGGTGACGATCCCGCCGCCGAGAACGAACGTGTCGGTCGTGTCGTAGAGCACCACGGTCTGGCCCGGCGAGATCCGTCGCTGCGGCCGTGACCACACGAGGCGCACGGTGCTGCCGGCCGAGTGGTTGCCGGTCGATCGGCCATCGGGCACCTCGACCACAGCCTCGTGCCTCTCGCCATGGGCACTGCCCTGCACCAGCACCGTGGCGCCCTGCACCGCCGTCGCATCACCCGCGTGCGGCCACGAGAGATCCCCGAGCGTGACCCCCTGTGAGTGGAGCATCTCCTCGTCCCCCACGGTGACACGGCGCTCGGCCACGCTCACGTCGACCACGTACCTCTTGTCGCCGCCCCCGAGGCCCAATCCCCTGCGCTGGCCGAGGGTGACCAGTTCCACCGCATCGACGGTCCCGAGCTTCCGGCCCGATGCATCCACCACGTCCGCGGGATGGAGGTCCATCCGCGACCCGAGGAACCCGCCGCGCCCCGCGGTGGACCCGATGAAGCACACGTCCTGGCTGTCGGGCTTGGCGGCCGTGCGCAGGCCGGCCCGGGCAGCGAGCTCCCGCACCTCGCTCTTCTGCATGCCGCCCACGGGGAACATGACATACCCCAGATCGGCACCCGAGAGCATGTGCACCACGTAGCTCTGGTCCTTTGCCCGGTCGGCACCGCGCATCACGCGCAGGCTGCCCCCATCGGGCGCGATGCGGGCATGGTGGCCGGTGGCCACCGCGTCGAAGCCCAGCTCCCTGCCGCGGCGGATGAGGCGGTCGAACTTGAGGTGCCTGTTGCACTCGATGCACGGGTTGGGCGTGGTGCCGTTGACGTGCGCGTCCACGTACGGGCCGACCACGTGCGCATCGAAGTCATCCGAGAAATTGAAGACGAGATGGTCGATGCCCACCTGCTGCGCCACGCGGCGCGCGTCGTCCACGTCGGACACCGAGCAGCAACCCGTGTCGCTCTCGCCGCCCCAGAGCCGCATCGTCACGCCGACCACGTCGTGTCCGTCGTCGCGCAGCACCACAGCGGCCGCCGACGAGTCGACACCACCCGACATCGCGAGCAGGACCTTCATGACCGCGCCGCCACGAGTCGTTCCGCCGCACCGACCGCCGCGTCGACTGCGGCATCGATGTCCTCCCTGGTCGTGGTGTGACCCAGGCTGAAACGCACCGAACCCATCATGCGCGAACGCGGCACTCCCATCGCGGCGAGCACGTGGGACGGCTCCATTGCCCCGCTCGCGCATGCGGAGGCGGCCGACACGCACACTCCTTCCTCGTCAAGGAGGAAGAGGAGGGACTCGCTCTCAAGTCCCTCGAAGCAGATGTGGGCGACGCCGGGCACGGACTGTGCGCGCGGGACCGTCGCGGTGGCACACCCGACCCGCGAGGTGACGGCATCGACCAGACGCCGGCGAAGCGCCTCCAGCCTGGCAACCTCCCCCTCGCGGTTCGAGTTGGTGACGGCGAGGGCCACGGCAGTGCCGACCACGCCGGGCACGTTCAGCGTGCCGCTGCGCCTGTCGCGCTCCTGTCCGCCGCCGAGGATCAGCGGAGCAAGCCCCGTTCCCTCGCGGACCACCATGACCCCGGCACCCTTCGGTCCGCCGAACTTGTGCGCCGACAGGGTGAGCACGTCGACATGGCGCCACAGCTCCCGCAGGTCGGTCCAGCACGCGGCCTGCACCGCGTCGGTGTGCAGCACCGCACCGGGTGCACAATCACGCACGACCCGCGCCACCCTCTCCATGTCGTTCACCGAGCCGACCTCGTTGTTCACCGCCATCACCGACACCACGGCGGCACCGCCACGGGACAGCTCTGACGCCAGCGCATCGAGGTCGACGGTGGCGTCCGGGAGCACAGGCACCACCGTTCCGCCCGTGTCCTCCACGCAGTGCAGCACCGCATGGTGCTCCGCCGCCGGGCACACCGCGCGTCCGTTCCCGCGGCGGACGGCACCCAGCACCGCGGCATTAGCGCCCTCGGTGCCACCGCTCGTGAACACGACCTCCCCCGGCGCGCACCCGATGATCTCGGCCACGATGTCACGCGACTCGTCGATGACGCGCCGGGCCGACCTCGCGAGGGCATGCGAACCTGATGGGTTCGCGTACTCGGCCCCCATGTAGTGCTGCACCGCCTCGACGGCGGCGGCATGCATGGGGGAGGACGCGGCATGGTCGAGGTAGACGTGCTTCCCCTGTGCTTTCCGGCCGGCCATGCCCCAACGCTACCGATGCGTCGGCAGCGGGAAGTCCGTGGTGGAATTGCGCCGTGAGCGCCAACGTCTTCGGGATGCCCGGGTACACGCCCGAGACGTACGGGGACTCCTTCGCCGACGTCTACGACGAGTGGTACGGCGACCTCGCCGACCATGACTTCGTCGATGCCCTCGTTCGCAACCTCCCCGCCTCCCCTGCCCGCGTGCTCGAACTGGGCGTCGGCACGGGCCGCCTTCTCGACCGGCTCGTCGCGGCGCGCGGGACGGTACGCGACGACCTCACAGGGGTGGACTCGAGCGCTGCCATGACGGTGCGCGCGGCCGCGGTGCCGTCGCTCGCGGGTGCACGGCTGGAGACCGCCGACTTCTCGCGGTCGATCCCAGGCGGCACCTACGACCTCGTTTTCTGCGGCTACAACACCCTCTTCAACCTCCCCGACGACGACTCGGTCTCGCGGGCCCTCTCGCTGGCACGCGGTGTCCTCGCGCCCGGCGCGCGCCTCGTTGTCGACGCAGCCGTCGTGCGCCCCGAGGACGCATCGGACGATGTCACCGTCCGCACGATGACCGCGGGTCGTGTGGTCCTCTCGGTCACCCGCCACGACGCGGCCGCCCAGCGGATCATCGGCCAGTTCGTCGAGCTGGCGGACGGCCGGCCCGTCACGCTCCGGCCATGGTCGGTGAGGTACCTCGCCCCCGCACAGCTTGATGCGCTCGCTGTCGGTGCCGGTCTCCGTCTCGCCGAACGACACGCCGACGGTCGGGGAACCGAGTTCACCCCCGATTCGCGCAGGCACGTCTCCGCATACGGATGTGCCTAGGGAACGCCGTGTTCTTCCCCGCCGGCGCACCTATCCTGTGGGGCAGTGAGTCAACTTCGCCTGAATCTCCTGACCGGCCGGTGGGTCACCATCGTGCCCGACCGGGCCAACCGCACCACTGACTTCGCCCCGCGCGCCACCCAGGTCGAGTCCGACCCCGATCTCGCGTGCCCGTTCTGCCCGGGGGCAGACCCGTCCGACCCGTCTCTTGCCGAGGTGCACGACGCATCGGGCGAGTGGACGATGCGCGTCGTGGAGAACCGCTACCCCGCGTTCGTCGGGGACGACACCATGGCCGTGCACAACCTCGGCCCCGTGCACGTGATGGCCGAGGCCAGCGGCACCCACGAGGTGTTCGTGTTCACCCGCGACCACGACACCAGGCTCGAACGGTTCACCGACGATGTCATCTCGTCGCTGATGCTCATGCTGCGCGACCGGTTCCGCGCGCATTCATCCACCCCGCACATCCGCTACACGCAGGCCATCGTGAACCACGGGCGCGAGGCCGGCGCATCGCTCGCCCATCCCCACGGCCAGCTTCTCGGTCTGCCCTTCGTGCCCGGCGAGATCCTCGAGGAAGAGCGGGCGTTCGAGCGCTTCAAGGGCGGTTGCATCGTGTGCACCACCAGCGGGGTCGAGGAATCGAGCGAGCGTTTCGTCCTCTCGAACGACAGTGCCGTGGTCATCTGCCCGTTCTGGAGCAGCAGCCCCTACGAACTTCTCGTCATGCCGCGCACCCATCACCAGCACATCACCGACTGCTCCGACGACGAGCTCGTGGGCGTCGGCATCGCCATCAGGGACTCGCCAGTACCACTGGCATGTCCACCTCTTCCCCAAGCTCACCACCACGGCGGGCTTCGAGCGCGGCACCGGCGTGATGATCAACATCGTCGCCCCCGAGGCCGCCGCCGCCGAGATCCGCCGCGCGGCCGTGACCGCCTGATGCCGGGCATCCGCGTCTCCGTCGACATCGACGCACCGGTGCAGACCGTGTGGGACGTGGTCGAGCCCGTCGAGCGCCACGTCGACTGGATGGCCGATGCGGTCGCCATCCGGTTCGTGGGCACCCAGACTCGCGGCGTGGGCACGGAGTTCTTCTGCGACACCAAGGTCGGCCCCATCAAGCTCGTGGACAGGATGACCATCACCGCATGGGAACCCGGCCGGGTCATGGGCGTCACGCACACCGGCGTGGTCACCGGCACCGGCGAGTTCACGCTGGAGCCCAACGGGTCCGGCGGCACCCGCTTCACCTGGACGGAGCGCCTCGTCTTCCCGTGGTGGCTCGGGGGCCCGCTCGGTGCCCTGGTCGGCGGGCAGGTCGTGATGAAGGCGATCTGGCGCCGCAACCTGCGCGTGCTGAAGAAGCTCGTCGAGTCCCGCGGCTAGGCAACCAGCCGCAGCAGGGCCGTCGCACCCACCCCGGCGAACACCGTGAGCGCGAACGGAGCGCGACGCCACGACAGCACCGCCGCCACCGCGAGCCCCACGAGGCGTGCGTCGACCACGATCTCCTGCCCCGAGGTGAACGTGTCCTTCGTGATGAGCGCCGCGAGGAGCGCGGCGGGGATGAGCAGCAGGCAGCGCTGCAGTGCCGGGGGCACGGCCCGGTCGCCGATGACCACGGCACCGAGTGCCTTCAGTGCGTAGGCGCTGGCGCCGAGCAGGAGCACGAGAGTCCACGTCACGGCGCACCGTCCGTCCGCACCGGGGGTGCGTCATGCTCCGGCGAGAGGCCGAAGAACATCCCGAACGCGGCCACGAGGATGGGCAGGCCCACCGGCATGAACGGGGCGAGGGCCACCGACATGACCCCGCCGAACAGCGCCGCCCGCCTGCCGTTGCGGGTCCGCAGGTGGGGCACAAGCATCGCTGTGAACATCACGGGGAACGCCGCGTCGAGACCGAACGCGGACGGGTCGATCGAGTCCCCGACGAGCGCGCCGGCGAGGGTGCCGAGATTCCACGCCGCGTACAGGATCGGTGCCGACACCCAGAACGCCGTGCGCCTCATCGACGGATCGTGCTCCGCGGTGGCGAGGGCGGTGGTCTCGTCGATCACCCACTGCGCACCGAGCAGCCGCGACGACAGGCGCCCGTTCAGCACGGGCGACATCGCCAGGCCGTACACGGCGTTCCGGCACGCGAGCAGCACGGCACCCCCGAACGCGCTCGCCGGCGAGCCGCCGGCCGCGATCACGCTGACAACCGACATCTGCGAGGCACCGGTGTAGACGAACAGGGACAACACACAGGCCTGAGCGACCGTGGCGCCCGCGCCCACCGCGAGGACGCCGAACGACGTGCCGAACACGACGAAGGCGACCCCGATGACGAGTGACGCCGAGACGAACCTCCGCGCCTCGGGCGCCCGGAAATGGTTCACGTCAGCGCCCGGTGAACTCGGCCTTGCCCGGCCCGTTCTCAAGGAAGCTCCTCACGCCGATCTGACTGTCCTCGGTCCGGAACACCTCCTCGAACAACGCGAGCTCGGTCGCCAGACCGGATGCGAGATCCGTCTCGATGCCCGAGTCGACGGCCTGCTTGACGAGCCGCGCCGCCTGCGTCGCACCGGACGCGACCGCCCCGGCCAGCTCGAGTGCCCGATCCATCAACCTCTCGGCGGGCACCACCTCGTCGGCAAGACCGATTCGCAGCGCCTCGTCACTCTTCACCTGGCGCCCGGTGATCATCAGTTCCTTCGCCCTGCTCGGGCCAACGAGACGCGGGAGACGCTGGGTGCCGCCCCCGCCGGGAATGATGCCGAGGAGAATCTCCGGCTGGCCGAACACGGCTCTCTCAGACGCGATGCGGTAGTCGCATGCCAGTGCGAGTTCGCACCCGCCGCCGAGGGCGAAGCCGCTCACGGCGGCGATGGTGAAGCACGGGAGCGCTGCGACCCTGTTCAGGGCCGAATGGAACGCGGCACCGATGGTGCGCGCCTCGTCCGCGCCGCCGAACTCGGAGATGTCCGCGCCGGCGGCAAAGATGCGCTCGCCGCCGGTCACGACGACGGCCCCCGGCGGCTGCGAGGTGAGCTCGTCGGCGATCCCGGACAGACGGGCGAGCATCGCCGTGGAGAGCGCGTTCACCTTCGGGGAGTTGAGGGTGACCACGGCGACGCCGTCGGCGCGCCGGTCGAGAAGGATGATGTCGTCGGCCATGTCAGGCTCCTACTCCGCGCAGCATCTCGTCGGCTGCGCTCCATGGGTCGGTGCGGCGCGCCAGTACGTCCGCCTGGATCTGTTCCCAGCGCTCGCCCGTGCAGATCTGGCGTGCCCGCATCTCGAGACGCCTCGCCACGATCTCGCGCAGTTCCTCGCGCAGGCGGAAATCACGGCGTGCGGCGAGCAACCCGTTGGCGGAGATCTCGGCCCGGTGCCGCACGACGGCATCCCACAGTTCGGGCACGCCCTCGCCCGTGTTGCCGACGGTGGCGATGATCGGCGGGTGCCACGCCTCGTGGGGGATGTCGCTGAGCTCCAGCATCTGCTCGATGTCGCGGCGCGTCTCGTCGACGCCCTTGCGGTCCGCCTTGTTGATGACGAAGATGTCGGCGATCTCCATGAGCCCCGCCTTGTTGGCCTGCACGCTGTCGCCCCAGCCCGGGTTCAACACGACGACGGTGGTGTCCGCCTTGCCGGCAATCTCCACCTCGACCTGGCCCACCCCGACGGTCTCGACAAGGATCCACTCCCGTCCCACCGCATCCAGCAGACGGATGGCCTCGGGTGTGGAGAGGGACAGGCCACCCAAGTGGCCGCGGGTCGCCATGCTGCGGATGAACACACCGGGGTCGGTGGCGTGGTCCTGCATGCGGACGCGGTCGCCGAGGATCGCGCCACCGGTGAACGGTGACGACGGGTCGATGGCAAGGACGGCCACCTCTGTTCCCGCGGAGCGCAGGTGCTTGATGACCGCACTGGTGAGAGTGCTCTTGCCCGCCCCCGGGGCACCCGTGATGCCCACGGTGTAACCGCCGCCGGTGCGGGAGTACGCGAGACGGCCGACCTCGCGCGCGGAGTCGTCACCGCGCTCGAGCAGCGAGAGCACGCGGGCGAGCGCACCGCGGTCCCCGCCGCACGCGGCCTCGAAGAGTTCTGCGGGTGTCTGGTTGCGCCGGCCCACCTAGGCGACCTGCACGACCTCGGTGACACCGTCGATGCGGTCCTTCATGATCCGCTCGATGCCCGCCTTCAGCGTCTGGTCCGACGCGGGGCACGTGGTGCAGGCGCCGGTGAGCGTGACGGTGATGATGCCGGTGGCCTCGTCGACCTCGCGCAGGATGATGTCACCGCCGTCGGCCTTCAGGGCCGGCCTGATGACCTCGATTGTCTCTTCGACCTGCTGGCGCATGGACATGTCAACCCTCCGGGGAACCTCAAGAACGATACCGATTCGCGCGCCCGCACCTACGATGGGGCCATGTTCGCCCACCAGGGAGGGTGGGACGAGATGCTCTACGTGCTCGTCCCCATCGGTTTCATCGTCTTCCTGTTGAGGGTGGCCAGCAGGCGCGCAAAACGCCTGCCGCGCGTCACACCCCCGCCGACCGACGGATCCGACTGACGCTCGCGCCGAGCGACGAGAGGCGGCCGACGATGTCGTCGTAGCCGCGGTCGATGTGGTGGACGTCCCGGATCTCCGTGATCCCCTGGGCGGCGAGGCCGGCGACCACGAGAGCGGCACCCGCCCGGATGTCAGGGGCATTCACGATCGCACCCCGGAGGTGCCCCACGCCGCGCACGACGGCATGGTGGCCGTCGATGTCGATCTCGGCCCCCAGCTTGCGCAGCTCCTCCACGTAGCGGAACCGGCCCGGGTAGAGGTTCTCCGTGACGATGCCCGTGCCGTCCGCCATGGCGAGCATGGCGACAACGAGAGGTTTGTAATCGGTGGCGAACCCCGGGTACGGCAGGGTCGACACGTTCACGGACGTGAGTCCCCCCTCGCACACGACGCGCGCTCCCCCCTCAACGGGGGTCACCGAGACGCCCATCTCCCCGAAGCGCTCCACCAGCATCCCCATGTGCTCCAGATTTGCCCGCCGGACCGTCACGTCGCCCTTGCACATCGCCACCGCAGCCATGTACGTGGCCGCCTGCACGCGGTCGGTGACCACCTCGTGGGTGACGGCGTGGAGCGCTGACTGCTCCACCCCGGTGACCGTGATGATGTCGGTGCCCGCACCCTCGATGCGGGCACCCATCCGGCGCAGCATGTCGCAGAGGTCGACGATCTCCGGTTCGCGCGCCGCGTTGGTGATGACGGTGACCCCCTCGGCGAGCACCGCGGCCATGACGATGTTCTCCGTGGCGCCGACGCTCGGGAAGTCGAACTCGATTGCCGCACCCTGCAGCCGGCCGCACCGGCCGAAGAGTCCCTCGGGGGTGACCTGGAACTCGGCCCCCATTTTCTCCAGCCCGCGCAGGTGCATGTCGATCGGTCGCCCGCCGAAGTCGTCGCCGCCGGGCAGCGCGATGTCGATGTGGCCGAACCTGGTGAGGAGCGGACCGACCAGGTTCACCGATGCCCTGATGCGGTCGGCCACCTCGAACGGGGCGACGGGCGTGATCGCCCCCGTGTTGACGATCTCCAGGTGCTGGCCCACCTCGCCGGCGGGCGCCGCGATCTGCTCGATGCGCAGACCGACCGCCCGCAGCAGGTCCGACATGATCTCGACGTCGTCGATGACGGGGACATTCGTCAGCAGGTGCCGTCCGTCCGCGAGGAGCGTTGCGGCCATCAGCTTGAGCACCGAGTTCTTCGCCCCGGGAACGGTCACCTCACCGCCGAGCGGTCCGCTGGTGGAGGCGACGATGACATCGTCACCCGCCGGGGAACCGTTCGACATGCCACTAAGTATGCTCCCGCCGTGACCACGCACGGCAGTCATCCGCGTCCACGACTGCCCCGGTGGTTGTCGATGCCGCCGGAATTCGGCCCGCGACACCGCCGCGTGCTGTTTCTCGTCGCGCTCGGCTCCATGCTCGTCGCATTCACGAACACCCTCTTCACGCAGACGGTTGCGTATGCCGCGGACGAGTTCGGCGTGTCGAACTCCGCACAGGGTCTCGGCGCGGCCGTGGTGAGGTGGGGAATACTCATCTCGCTGCCGATCGTCGCACGGGCGGATTCGCACGGTCGGCGTCCGATGATCATCGCAACGGCGTGGGCGGCACCGCTCGTGTGCGCGCTCGGCGCGTTCGCCCCGTCGTTCCCCGCACTCGTCGCCACCCAGACGATCGGACGTCCGCTCGGCCTCACGCTCGACATCCTGCTCGCCGTCATCATCATCGAGGAGATGCCGCACGACTCGCGCGCGTACGCCACGGCGCTGCTCGCGGTCATCAGCGGCATGGGTGCCGGCGTCGCGGTGGCCTCTCTCCCCCTGGCCGACGTTTCGGAGACGTCATGGCGGTGGATCTACCTCGTCTCGCTCGTGTGGCTGCCGTTCTCGTGGCTTATAACCCGCGGGCTCCCGGAGTCGTCACGGTTCGTGGCGAGGCGCCATGACTTCGTCGGCCACCTCCGGCGCACCGCTCTCGGGGGGCTCACGCGGAACCTCGGGCGCATCTGCTCCGTCGTGTTCCTCACCAACATCTTCATCGCGACGATGTCGATCTTCCAGAACAGGTACCTGAAGGAGACGCGCGGGTTCTCGGCGGCCATGGTCGCGGTGTTCACCATGGCCACGTCGTCCCCTGCGGCCCTCGGGCTCGTCCTCGGCGGGCGCGTCGCTGACGCACGCGGGAGGCGGCGCATCGGGGCGTTCATGGTGCCGGCCGGATCCGTCCTCCTCGCCCTCTCGTTCGCGTTGCGCGGCATCCCCATGTGGACCGTCGCAGTGGCCGGTGCGTTGCTGCTGGGGTTCGCCTACCCGGCGATGGCCGTGTACCGCGGGGAGCTCTTCCCCACGCACCAGCGGGGGCTTGCCGGCGGCCTCATCATGACCTCGTCTCTCGTGGGCGGGAGCATCGGTCTGATCGGTGCGGGGCGTGCGGTGGATGCCGGCGCCACCTACGGCGACGTGATGCTCCTGCTCGCGGTGTTCCCGGTGCTCGCATCGGTCGTGGTGTGGTGGCGGTACCCCGAGACGGCGCACCGCACGCTCGAGGAGCTCAACCCCGAGGACGCCCCGGCAGCACCCACGACCTGACCGCGGCGCAGATCTCGTCGTCGGCCCGCTTCAGGTCGTGACCTTTCCCCTCGACGAAGTGCCACGTCACCTCGGCCGGGACGCTCCGGAACGCCTGCCGGAGCTCGGACGGCGTGCCGAACGTGTCGCGCGTGCCGCTGACGCACAGCGTGCGCACGTTCACACCGGACAGGTGTTCCGTCCGCGGACGGTCGGGTTTTCCCGGCGGGTGCAGGGGGTACGACACGAGGACGAGACCGGCAACCTTCAGGGGGTCGTCAGTTGCAGCGACGGCCATGGAACACATCCGCCCGCCCATGCTCCGGCCGCCGATGACGAGACGCGACGTGGAGGCGCGACGTGGGCACCCCGAGCGATGCGGCGAACGCGCGCACCTCGTCGCGCACGCACTGAAGCAGCACCGGTGCGCGGTCGGGGAACGCCCGTCCCTGCCGCCGGTAGGGGAAATCGACACGGGCCACGGGAAGCGGGGCCAGTGCCTCCTCCAGTGCGACGAGCGACGGATGATCCGACGACGAGCCGGACCCGGGGAACAGCACCACCCCGGCAGGCCGGCGCGGCGCCATCAGATCGAGTCGAGGAGCACGCGGCGCGCCTCGGTGATGTCGATGATCGCCTTGCTCGCCTTGGCGGCGTCGCCCCCGTGGTCCGGGTGCGCGAGGCGCAGGCTCTCGCGGTACCGCAGCATCACCTCACGCTTCGACACCTTCACAGTGCCGCCGGGGAACCCCAGCACGTCGAGCGCCCATGCCCGGGGGTCGGCGAGCGCGCTGACGTCGCTCGTGCGCGTGCCGGCCATGTAGGTGATGAACGCGGGGCCGATGGGGCCGCGCCACGTCAGGGCGCGCCTCAGCAGCGGGGCCATCTGGCGGCGGATCGGCATGTCGAGACGCTCGATCGCATAGATCGCCCCGAGCACCTGCTGCAGTGCCGTTCCGTTCGAGGACATGTCGAAGCGCACCTCGTCGCCCTCGCGCAGCATCCGGTGGGTGCTGTGGGTGAGCCCGTGCCTGTCCACCTGGAACCGGTGGCGCAGCCGGGGCTGGGCAACCCGTTCCCCCCTCTCGATCTCGCTGATGAGCCGCTGGATGTCGACCGCGAGGTCCTCGTCGACCTCCGGGGCATGGACGCACCAGCCGGCCGAGCGAGATGCGCCTGGTCGGCGCGATGGGCCGCGAGTGGAATATCTCGAGCTCGGCCAACAGCATGACCCGACCCTACAAACCACCCTTGCCACGACACACCCTGCGCGTATGTTCGTGTGTGCATCACGAGTGTCGCGGGTCACCGCGGCCAGCAACCGAGCCAGACCGGCCACGGTGCTTGCACCCGGGGTGGCGGGGTCTCCTTTCCCCCGTCCCCCGGGTGGATGCGGCTGCAGGCCGAATTCGTCTGCAGCACAAGCACTGTCCACGACGCCCGCACACCGGCGCAACGGACACGGTCGGTCACCGACACAAGGAGACCACCATGTCCACACCGAACACACTCACAGGGCCGGACGGCCACCGGTACGCGATCCGGCTTGACCGCGACCAGGTCGCCCGCATCATGCACCACTTCCACTGGATCCCCGCCTCACGCGGCATCCTGCACGACTTCGTCACGCGCACGCACCCGGGCTGGTTTCCGAACGAGTTCGCCACGGTGTTCAGGGCGGCGGACCTGTTCGTTCGTTCCGGCGTGGGCGGACCGCCCAAGGCGCAACCGTGGCTGGTCGCCGTGTGGATCTCCGGGAACCTCGGGTGGTTCGTGGAGACCTCGCTTCAGTCGCGCCCGAGCTTCTCCTCCAGGAACGACTGAGTCAATCGGTACTCGCGCGCGATGTTGCGGGGATCACGGAAGCCATGGCCCTCGCTCTCCATGATCTCCACACGCACCTCACCCCCGGCGGCCGTCACCGCGTCACGCAGGAGGAACGAGTGCTCCGGCACCACGAGCATGTCGCTGTCCCCGTGAAAGGAGAGCACGGGAACGTCCCGGAGATTCCGCACGTCGAGGTCGGGTGAGGCGGTCACATCGCCCACGAGCACCCTGTTGTAGTGCCCCTCGAACGGGTCGTCCGACTCCATC
Organism: Actinomycetota bacterium; assembly: GCA_009920715.1. Lineage (GTDB taxonomy): Bacteria > Actinomycetota > Acidimicrobiia > Acidimicrobiales > Ilumatobacteraceae > UBA2093. The sequence continues at coordinate 14,194 of RFZO01000039.1, forward strand.
AGCAGCGGAAGGTTGACAACCGGGTACGCCACCACTGCGCACGCAGCGAGACGGGCGTGCCGGTTGGCCGCCGAAAGGACGGTCAGGCCGCCGGCACTCCCTCCCATCAGCACCGTCCGTGAGTGCGGGGTGCCCGTGTGCTCCTGTGCGGCGCGCACGACGGATGCCGTGTCGTCGGCGTCGGCGATGCCCCACGCGCCCTCCAGGGCGAGCATGTGCTCCCTGCCGTGGCCCGTGCTGCCCCGGTGGTCGGGCACAGCGATTGCGTACCCACGCGACAGCCAATAGGAGAAACGCGGCCGCCACGTGACCTGCCACTGGTCTGTCGGCCCGCCGTGCACCCACACGATGAGTCCGCGGCGCGTCGTGGAGGGTTCGTACAGCCGCCAGGGCACGCCGTCGACGGAGTGCACCGAGGGTTCCACCAGATGCGCATCGAGTTCGCCGGCCCACTGCGGGTCGGCGAAGCCGCGGGCGAGGATCCGTCGCGGGTTGCGCAGGTCGGACATGTCGTACGCGACGACCTGGTCGGGAGTGCGCGCGCCAGACCTCATCGCGCAGAGCACGTTCCCCGCCCAGGACACGCAGCCGTGCACCGCGCGCGCGATCATCGTCCTCTCCCCCGTCAACCGGTCGAGCATCCACAGCGAGCCGAAACCTGATTCGTTGCGCGCGTACGCAATCTTCGTCCCGTCTGGGCTGAAGCACCAGGTCCGCTGCCCCGGGCCCCAGGTGGGTCCGGCGTGCTCGCACTCATCGTCGACAACCGTGCGTTCCGCGACGATGCCGTCCGACTCGATGACGACGTTCGCCGTGCCGTTCTCGTCACTGACGTGACCGAACGACGCCCCGTCCGCGGAGTGCCGTGGCTGCTGCACTGCAACGCCGGGAACGGACCCCGCGCCGAGGATGCGGCTCGACGTCCACGCCATCTCCGGGCGGTCCCACGCGTGGCACACCGCGGTGCCGTCCCGCCACGCGGCATCCACGAGGAACCCGTCGTCCGCACGGTGCACGCGAGGA
>RFZO01000381.1 GCA_009920715.1 Actinomycetota bacterium
AACCGAGGCGGAGACCGCAATAGCGGAGATCAATGCGCTGACGGTGTGCGGCACGGAAACTCCCGTGAGCACCGACGAGACGACACCAACAGTTGAGGGGTCAACACCCGGCGAGGAGACCACCACCACGGTCGAAGGCGACACGGGGGAAGCCTCGGTGTCCACTGACGGTGCAGGCAGCAGCGAGATGACCCTCGAGGAGAAGTGGGCTGACTGCCGCAACGCCCCGGTTGTCACGCTGGACAAGGCGGAAGTGGAGCGCACCGGCGTGCTCGCATACACCGTGAAATGGTCGTGCCTGAAGTACGTGAACGGTGAAGTGTTCGACCAGTCGGTGTTCCATTTCTTCAACGACGGTTCGAGGAACCAGGTCCGGACCAGTGGCAACGAGCTCGTCAGCAGAACCTCGGGTGACACCTTCACCTACTCGGCACCGATCGGCGCCGGCAGGCAGCAGTTGTTGATCTCGGCCTCGTACTCCGGGTGGGAGCACGGTTGGTACGACAACACCAATTTTGATCCGTACATGGTGGACATCAATGTGCCGTCGTCGGCTGTTGCGGACTTCAAGGAGTGCAAGGAGCGCGATCTTGTCCTTGCGAAGGACACTCTCGCCGCCAACTGCTCGGTCACGGGCATGCTCCAGCTTCGCCTCAATGATGACTGGAAGTTTCTCGACGCTGTCGACAACGTGATTGACCTGTCGTCGATGAGTGACGGTTGGCAGGACGGATGGCTCACTGTCGAGTCGGGCGCACGGCGCTTCTACCTGGACGGATTGTTCTGCGCGCGGAAGTGCAACGTCGAGAGGTCGGACCTGAAGGCAGAGCGCACCGTGGGCGAGGACAACTACTGGACGTTCAAGATCACGAGGCCTTCGTGGTGCGCTGACCCGCTCATCGCATGGACCGAGGGGGACGTGTTCACCTCCGTTTCGAAGGGAATCCGGAAGCGTGTCGGAACCGGCGAGATGTTCTGGGACGACCTCGAGTTCGGGATGATCGTCGACGCCGATTATCACCTGAGCGACGACCCGGAGGAGTCGGCGAGCCCCACGACCTCCGTGGCACCCGTTGACACCGCGCCGGCACCCACAACCACTGTGC
>RFZO01000382.1 GCA_009920715.1 Actinomycetota bacterium
CGACGTGCTCGACCGCGTGCTCCAGGCTGCGGTGTGGGCGCCGAGCGGCGGCAACCGGCAGCCGTGGCGGATGATCGTGGTTCAGGACACCGACACGAAGAGGAAGCTCGGCGAGATCTACGCGCGCGAGTGGGCAACGTACGTCGACTTCAACATGGCGAACGTGAAGAGCGCGCCGCAGCAGGTGCAGGACCGCGTGGCCGCGGGGCTCGCCGTCGGCACCGCACTCGCCGAGAACCTGCACGAGGTCCCCGTCGTCGTGATGTTCGTTCACGACTCGCGGCTCATCTACGTCACGGACGACAAGCTGAACCGCACGTCAGTGGTGGGCGGTGCTTCGCTCTACCCGGCGGTGCAGAACCTCCTCACTGCCGCGCGCGCGGAGGGTCTCGGTGGCGTCCTCACCACCCTGATCTCGCGCAGCGAGCCGCAGGTGCAGGAGTTGCTCGGCATCCCCGCAGAGTGGGGGGTGCACGCCATGGTTCCGCTCGGTTACCCGCGCGGCAAGCACGGCCCGCTCACGCGACTCCCCCTCGACCAGATGGTCCACCACGACAAGTGGCGCGACTGAACTAGTCCCGCCACGGCACGCCGGTCGGCCACCGGCCGGTGCCGCCGTTCTCCACCAGGAACCCCGTGTGCTGGCGGTCCGTCATCTGCATGCGCCATGTCAGAAGTTCCTGCGCGGCGCGGAGCACGCGCGACTCATCGGTGCACTCGGTGCGCCACGTGGGGTCGGCGGCAAGGTCGAAGCAGAGGAAGCGGCCGTCGCCGAACTGCACGTACGCGATGTCGTCGGTGCGGTGCACGCAGAGCGTCTGCTTCTCGAGGCTGCGCTTCCACGGCCACGGCACGTCGGCACCCAACTGGATGAGTGCGAAGCGCCAGTCGTACTCCCAGTGCGCGGCGTCCCGCCACCATTGCGGCTCGGTGCCCTCGAGGAACGGCGTGAGCGGCAGTCCGTCGCACTGCAACGGGATCTCGATCCCGATCATCTCGCAGACGGTGGGCATGATGTCGACGTTCTCGGTGAACCTCTGCACCACGGTGCCCGCCGTCGACCGGTGTCGCGGGTCGCGCACGATGCAGGGGATGTGCTGGCTGGT
>RFZO01000383.1 GCA_009920715.1 Actinomycetota bacterium
CAGCCTCTACTTCATGCACGCGATGGCCGACAGCGAGCCGGTGGAGGCGCAGCTGGAGATGGGCACGGCCGTGCTGCCCACCACGAACGCACAGGTGACCGCCCGCATGCTGACGCCCGAGGGGGTCACGGTCGCGGAGGGAACCGCGAGCGGCGGAGTGACAACGGAACCCACTGCTCTGCACTCGCGCGACCGGCGCGGTGTCGACCCCTCCACGTTGCGGATGCTGAGGTCGGTCCGCATCGGCCAGGAACTTGACACCCACACGCGTCGACCGTGGGGATCGGACCAGGTGAGACGCCACCGGGCCGGGATCATGACTTCGCCTCTCGATTGGTACGTCGGTGAATCCCCGTGGGGCGGCCCGATCTGCTCGCCGCTCACCGCCTGCCGGCTTCTTGTGGCAGGCATGACCGACTCCATCGAGCGGTCGTGTGGCGAGTTCGTCGGCATGTACGGGGCCATAGAGGTGCGCAACCACCGTGGTCCGTTGATGCTCGACACCGAGTACACGGTGACCGGACGGGTGCTGGACGTCGCCGACACGCCGAAGACCGAGGTGCTGTGGTTCACCACCGAGGCACGCGAGGCAGGCAACACGACGGGCGAACCCGTCGCCTCGCTCACGATGATGACCCGCCTTCTGAAGGGTTCGTCACCTCTGTACGCGTAGGACGCGGGCAACCTTCTTCGCCGTCTTCCTGGACGGGCTCTTCTTCGGCAGGACCTTCTTTGGTGCCGGCTTCTGCGATGGAGCGACGGCCGTCGGACCGGCGGTCCGCGTGGTTGATGCGGCAGCCGTGACCGGTGCAGGAACCGCACTGACCGTGCCGGCCGCCACGGGAACCTGTGCGACGGCAAGCGTCTGTGACGCCTCCGGCGCAACGGTCGACGTGGTCGACACCACGGCCGCAGTCGGCGCAGTGGTCACCGACGTGGCAACAGTCGTGGCTGTGGCCGGTGCAGCAACGGCGTGTCGAACACGCGCTTGAACCCGAATTTCGGGTCGCTGAACCTGTCGCATCCGTCGTCGACCTCAAGCTACCACGGCTTGCAGTCTAGCCTGAACCACCGTTTCTCG
>RFZO01000384.1 GCA_009920715.1 Actinomycetota bacterium
GATGACGGAACGGATGATGCCGTCAGGTGACGACCTGGCCGAGGAGCTGGAGGCGTTCCTGCGCGAGCAGGACGATCAGTGATGAACGGCCGGGGCGACCCTGCTTCCCGGCCCTGACATCATTCGCTTCTCTCACCCGTTCGGGACACCGAACGGCAACAGATACGGTCCCAGCCCCGACTGCGTTCGGCATTCCGAACGAAGTCCCGGCAACTACCTACTTGATGGCGTCGAAGCCCAACTGGAGGTCGGCGAGGATGTCCTCGATCGACTCGAGACCCACCGAGAGCCGCACGAGGCCCGGCTCCACGCCGGCCGAGCGCTGCTCGTCCTCGGTGAGCTGGCTGTGGGTGGTGGACGCCGGGTGGATCACGAGCGACCGCACGTCACCGATGTTCGCGACATGGCTGTGGAGCTTCAGCGCCTCGGCGAACTTCTGGCCGGCATCGCGGCCGCCCTTCACCACGAACGCGATGACCGAGCCGTAGCCCTTCCCGCCGAAGTACTTCTTCGCGCGCTCGTGCCACGGGCTGCCCGGCAGGCCGGCGTAGTTGATGGACTCCACCGCACCCTGCTTCTGCAGGAACGCGACGACCTTGTCGGTGTTCGACCAGTGACGATCCATGCGCAGCGAGAGCGTCTCCACTCCCTGCAGGATGGACCAGGCGTTGAACGGGCTGGCCGACATGCCCAGGTCGCGCAGCAGCTGCACGCGGGCCTTGATGATGAACGCGCCGTGGCCGAGAGCCGGCCAGTACGCGAGGCCGTGGTAGCTGGGGTCCGGCTCGGTGTAGTTCGGGAAACGACCCGACGCGCCGAAGTCGAACTTGCCGCCGTCCACGATGGCACCGGCGATGGACGTGCCGTGGCCGCCCAGGAACTTCGTGGCCGAGTGCACGACGAAGTCGGCGCCCCACTCGATGGGACGGATGCCGTACGGCGTGGGCACGGTGTTGTCGAGCATCAGCGGGATGCCGTGGTCATGCGCGATCTTCGAGACACCCTCGATGTCGAACACGTCGTTCTTGGGGTTGGCGAGCACCTCGCCGAAGAACAGCTTGGTGTTGTCCTTGATGGCGCT
>RFZO01000385.1 GCA_009920715.1 Actinomycetota bacterium
GAGTCCGCGCACCGCCTGTGGGTTCAACACCGGGAGAATCAGCGGCGATTCAGTGGATGCCGGACCGGCGCCCACGCTGTTCTTCGCGGTGACCGTGACCGTGTACGACTGACCATTGGTGAGACCGTCGATGTAGCACACCAGTGTGAGCGGGCAGTCGGTGCGCACCACATCGAGCGAACGATCGGTGCCCGATTGACGCACTGTCACGGTGTAAGCCTGAATCGGCACACCACCATCGGACGACGGGGCCGAGTAGGCCACCGTCACCGACCCGTCGTTGCTACTTACTGATGACAGGAAGGGCGCCGACGGCACAGTGGGGATGACAGTGATCTCGCGCCGGATGGTGCTGGCCGGCATGTACACGTTGTCCCCGGCCTGTGACGCGTCGATGACACATGTGCCGACCGCGCCAAGTGTGACCGCCCCGCCGGCGCTGACCGAGCACGTCGACGATCCCGACACCACGGTGTACGTCACCGCACGACCGCTGGTGGCGGTGGCACCGAGGGCGAACACGGGGTCGCCATACGACTTGGTGGCCACAGCCGGGAAGGTGATGCTCTGGTTCAATCGACCCGCCACCATGGTCTGCGTCACGGTGTCGGAGGCCAACCAGTTCGAGTCACCGGGCTGCTGTGCCGAGATCTCGCAGGTGCCCGAGGCCACGATCGTGACGACGCCACTGCTCTGGTCGAAGGTGCACACGGCGCCATCGCCAGCGGTGATCCAGTAGTCGATCGCCGCACCAGAGTTGCTCGCAGCGATTGGGGTGTAGGTGGTTCCGGGAAGCGGCGTGGGCGGCACGGTCGACATGAACACGATCGCCTGAGACGCCTGAACGATGTTCACCGTGAACGGGTTGCTCGACGTGGCGCCGAAGTTGCCGCTGCTCCCACGGGTTGCCGTGACCACGCACGGTCCGGTTCCCGTGGGCTCGAGATAACCGGTGGTGGCGTCGACCGTGCACGGACCCGATGACACCGCGTAGCTCATGTTGCCCGTGCCCGTGCCGCCGACCGCGATGAGGAAGAACGGCTCGTCGTAGGCGGTGCTGCTCGCATTGATGAACGAGAT
>RFZO01000386.1 GCA_009920715.1 Actinomycetota bacterium
GTTCGAATCCGAGGGGGGGCACCACCGTCAGGGTTTTCTGTGTCTGTGTGGTCTTTGATTTGTAAGGATTTGCGCTGAACAGAACCGTTCAGTTCACCTGGTTCAGAGTCGGCTGCTACCACGCTGCTACCACGAAGGGCTTTGTTCGCTTCCTGTGTCAGCAGATTTTCCAATGCTGAACCGATCTGGTCTGCAGCTTGTCTGTCGGCATTTGGCAACATATGAGCGTAAATGTTCTGGGTTGTCGAAGCCTGAGCATGCCCAACCCATTGCGACACCACATGCAAAGGGGTGTTCTGTTGCAAAGCCCAAGTGACAGCCGTGTGCCACGAAACCAATGACGGTCACCCTTGCCTGACCATAGGAACCAGCACCAGACAAGCCCTAGAACGCCGATACAACCCACAGCAACCACCAGAACCACCACAGACACCAACCCCTGAGCAAATCGAGCGCATGAAAGCCATGCGACGAAATCCAGCCTGGACAAACCAAGCAAGCTAGTTCAATTACTTGTCAGCAAAGTCGTAGAGAACATAGCCCCCAGCAAAAATGGCGAAAAGCCCTGGTATGAACTGCCCTGTAAAGAAGGCAACCACTCCGATTACCAAGGTGATCCAACCAGATATTTTCCACATGAATTTTGGCATGATCACAGATTACAGAACTGTCTTTTGGAGATAAGGCTCTTATGCCCCCGTGCCCAAGCTTCTCTCAATCCCAAGGAAGTTTTTCCTGGTCGGCAGGGTTCGGCTTTCATCTGTGGACTTCCGTGCAAATCTCAGCGAAAAACGGTGTTTTTCCCGACTGTGTCAGCCCCACACGTACAGGGGTCACCAGCTTTTGTTGGTGCCAGAAAATCCGACTGCTACCACGCTGCTACTACGGAGCTGCACTTCGTCAATGTTTCTCGAAGGATTTCGACTTAGCTTGCTAAGTTCGAATCCGAGGGGGGCACCAACCAACCGTGGCGGTACGCCCTCACGGACCGCTTCAGGGAATGATCGTGACGCCGGTCGGGATGAGCACCTTGCTCAGGCCGTGAATGACGCCGTTGGTGGCGAGGACATCGGCAACGGT
>RFZO01000387.1 GCA_009920715.1 Actinomycetota bacterium
GCACAGTGGTTGTGGGTGCCGGCGCGGTGTCAACGGGTGCCACGGAGGTCGTGGGGCTCGCCGACTCCTCCGGGTCGTCGCTCAGGTGATAATCGGCGTACAGGTCCTCCATCTGTGTGTTCCCGTATGCATCGAAGCACCAGTAGGAATCGCTGCCAATTCTGACCATTGCGGCGGCGGGGTCAACGATCATCCCGAACTCGAGTTCGTCCCAGAACATCTCGCTGCGGCCGGTCCGCGTGCGGATTCCCTTGGTCAACTGAGTGAACACGTCACCCTCGGTCCACGCGATGAGTGGTTCGACGCACCACGTGGGTCTCGTCACCTTGAACGTCCAGTAGTTGTCCTCACCGATGGTGCGCTCCACCTTCAGGTCCGACCGCTCCGTGTTGCAATCACGCGCGCAGAACAATCCGTCCAGGTAGAAGAGCCGTGCACCCGACTCGACGGTCAGCCAACCGTCCTGCCAGCCGTCTCCCATCGAGGACAGGTCGATGACGCCGTCCACCGCGTTGATGAACTCCCACTCGTCGTTGAGCCGCAGCTCGAACTTGCCGGTGACGGAGCAGTCAGCGGTCAAGGTGCCCTTCGAGAGACTCAGGTCCTTCTTCTTGCACTCCTTGAAATCGGCAACCACCGAGGTGGGCACGTTGATCTCCACGACGTACGGATCAAAATTTGTGGCGTCCCACCAACCGTGGTCCCACCCGGAGTACGAGGCCGAGATCACCAACTGTTGACTGCCGGCGCCGATCGGTGCCGAGTAGGTGAAGGTGTCACCCGAGGTTCTGCTGACGAGCTCGTCGCCACTGGTCCGGACCGCGTTCAGCGAGCCATCGTTGAAGGAATGGAACACCGACTGGTCGAACCGCTCACCGTTCATGTACTTCAGGCACGACCACTTCATCGAGTACGCGAGCACGCCGGTGCGCTCCACTTCCGCCTTGTCCAGCGTGACAACCGGGGCGTTGCGGCAGTCAGCCCTCAACTGTTGGTGTCGTCTCGTCGGTGCTCACGGGAGTTTCCGTGCCGCACACCGTCAGCGCATTGATCTCCGCTATTGCGGTCTCCGCCTCGGTT
>RFZO01000388.1 GCA_009920715.1 Actinomycetota bacterium
ACCCTCGGGTTCGTCCCCGCGCAACGGCGGATAGTGCAAGATGCGCAACAACGTTCGCTGCGTCCCATTGATCATCTCGGAGAGCGGCATCGTGAACTGCTTGGAGATCTCCGAGGGAGTGAACTCCTCGACCCACGACAGCAACTCTGCAGCGAGTGAGAATCCCGCGTCGTACATTTCCCTCGCCACTCGGGACTCAGCCTCAGGTTGACGACCCCATGGATACCAGTGGAAATACTCCTTGATGTCCTTCGTCGGCGGCGGGATGTGGTGCTTGGTGTGGTTGGTGATCGTGTGCCGCTGGAGACCGGCCGGGATGCCCAGCGGGATGTGGGCCGGTCCAGGGAGGCCGATCGGCGTCCCGGTGTAGGGGTAGCCGTAGGTGGGCATCGTCATGCCGGCCAGGAACGCCGGGGGCAGCTGCGACGGATCGCCGCCGCACGGCATGCCCAGCGGCATGGGATTGGTGGCCGAGGCGCCGATCACGCCGCCTCCGTCACCTCCCGCCAGGGCCGCTCCGCCGCGGCCGGGCGATTCGAGATCCTTGTTGCCGATGCGGATGATCGCCAGGATCGAGCCGCGACGATCGGCTTCGACCACCGGGTCGCAGCCCGGATCGAGACGCGTGCTGACGAGCGTCTCCACGCCGGCCACCGCCAGTTCCTGGTACTCCGGATCGGGCAGGTACACGACCTTGGTGACGAAGTTGCCGCTGGTCACCTGGTCGAGATCCTCCTCCGTGAGCTGGAAGGGGATCGTGTTGTGGGCGAGGAAGGCGTCGGTGCGCGGCGTGACGGGGGCCACCTCGAGCGTCGGATAGAGCTCGAGGCCCTCCTGGCCGGGAATGTCGGTGAGCTTGAGGCGGTAGATCGCCCCCTGCGAGAAGTCGTAGCGCCCGGGGCTGACCAGGGGCTCGGAGTCGAACCCGCCGAACTCGGTCACGTCCCAGCGGACCTGCATCCCCTCCGGGCCGATGAAGCCGACCTGCGAGGCCGGGCCGCTCGCCCCGGGAACGCCCATGCCGCCCGGGCCGCCGGGGCCGCCGATGCCGTTGGCGGCGAGCGTCTCCTCGTAGCCCAC
>RFZO01000389.1 GCA_009920715.1 Actinomycetota bacterium
AACGTGTGCACGCTGCGCCTGGCACCCGTTCTCGGTGCGCACGTGCCTAGCCCACTGGGCCGCATCATGCGACTGCCCGTCGTCCCGTACCACGGCCTGTACAACCCGGTCTTCAGCGTTGTCGAGGACCACGATGCAGCGCAGGCGTTCATGCTGGGGGCCGACCGCAACGCTGACGGTGTCGTGAACATCGTGGCGAACGGTGCCACCAGCATGCTGCGCGCCATCACCATCGGCCGCCGCGTGCCCGTCCCCGCGTTCGGACCGGGTTGGTGGCTCGCGCGGAACATGAGCAGCTTCGCCGGCGCGCCGATCCCCGACCACGTCGCCGAACTGATGGAGCACGGTCGTCTCGCCGCCAGCAACGAGGCCGCTTACCTCCTCCGGTTCGCACCGTCGCACACCACCACGCAGGTGATCGAGCGCCTGTACCAGTGGCCCACCGTGGAACGCATCCCCGCACGGAAGCAGGTGGCCTGATGCCGTACGCAACCGCAACGGACGGCATCAAGGTGCACTACGAGGTCATCGGCTTCAAGCGGCACGCGCCCGTCCTCTTCGTGCAGGGACTCGGTGCGGAGAAGAACTCGTGGAACCTCCAGCGCGCCGCCCTCGCCCTCCGCTGGCGCACGGTCGCTCTCGACAACCGTGGGGCTGGCCGCAGCGACAAGCCCGACGGTGTGTACGACCTCGAGCAGATGGCGGAGGATGCAATCAGCGTCCTCGACCATGCGGGAATCGAATCGGCGCACGTCGTCGGCCTCTCCATGGGCGGCGCAATCAGCCAGATCATCGCTCTGAAGCACCCGAACCGCGTGCGTTCGCTCACGCTGGTTGCCACCGCATGCCGCAACCACGAGTGGCGCGAGGAACTCCTCCAGTCGTGGGCGGATGTCGCGGAGACCGAGGGCATGGGCGCGGTCGGCAAGGAGGCCGCACGCTGGATGATCGGTCCGCGTTCGTTCCGTCGTCTCCTGCCGGCACTCGGTTGGATGGGACCGCTGCAGTTGTTCAACCCCGCCGGGGCGTTCGTGTCGCAGGTGCGCGCCATCCTGC
>RFZO01000390.1 GCA_009920715.1 Actinomycetota bacterium
CGGACGTGGGCAGCCCCCACGTCCGGCACCACCACCTACCCGCTCACCTTCAACGAGAACGTCACCGGCCTCGGTGCCGCCGACTTCTCGAACACGGGAACCGCCACCGGGTGTGTGTTCGCTCCAGCCTCGTCCACGGCGACGGGGGGCTCACCCGTGAACATCGTCGTCACCGGTTGCTCCACCGGCACCCTCGTGCCGCGCATCACCGCCAACTCCGTCACCGACAGCGCGGGCAACTCCGGACCCGCAGCCGACGTGACTGGCTCGTCGCTCGGCGTGGACGGTGTGCCGGGCGGCCCGGTCGCCACCTGGGGGGCCGTCTCGTCGCCGTACACCGCCGCCACGACACTCACGTACTCGCTCACATTCAATGAACCGGTCATCGGGCTGACCGCGGGCGACATCACCGTGTCGGGCACCGCCACAGGGTGCACCGTTGGCCTCACAGGCACGACACCGGGCACGTCGTTCACAGTGACGGCATCAACGTGTTCGGAGGGCACTGTGGTGCTCGCCCTCACCCCCGGCTCGGTCACGGACGAGGCCCTGAACGCCGGACCGGGCACGCACACCGCTGCCAACACGGTCATCCGCACCATCACTGGACTCTCGACGCCGTACTACTCGGCCCTCTCACGTGACGGATCCACAGTGTGGGTGTCCAACACCAACGCCAACACCGTCATGGCCTATTCCACCTCCACCGGTTCCGCAACGGCGTCGATCACCGTGGGCACCAGCCCCCGCGGCATCGCACTCTCGCCCGACGGCTCGATGCTGGCGGTGGCGAACTTCTCGTCGAACTCCGTGAGCATCATCCGCACCAGCACCTCGACCGTCATCGGCACAGTCGCGGGAGTGGGCACGTCGCCGATGGGAGTCGCGTGGGCCCCGAACGGCCGCCTCGTGTGGGTGAGCAACGTCGCGTCGAACACGGTGTCGTCCATCGACACCACCACGATGGGGCTGGAGGCCACCAGTATCAGCACCGGTGCCTACCCGAACAGCATCGTCGTCTCCCCCGACGGATCGCGTGCCTACACCTCG
>RFZO01000040.1 GCA_009920715.1 Actinomycetota bacterium
GAACTGCGCCGCGTGGGCGGCGCGGCCGACCCGAAGGCGCGGTGTCCCTGGTACGGGCCGGCGATGTCGGTCACCTCGATGCTGACGGCCCGGTTGATGGAGACGTGGGCGCACGGCCAGGACATCTGCGATGCGTTGGGTGTGCACCGCGAGCCGACGGACAGGCTGCGCCATATCGCTCACATCGGGGTGAGGGCGCGGCCCTTCTCGTACGCCGCGAACCGGCGCGAGATGCCGGCAGCCGACGTGCGGGTGGAACTGAACGCACCGTCGGGAGGGACGTGGCAGTGGGGTGAGTCCGCAACCGACACCGTCAGGGGCGACGCGCTCGGCTTCTGTCTGGTCGTCACGCAGCGGCGTCATCCGGACGACTGCGGTCTTGAGGTGAATGGCGACGCGGCGCGGGAGTGGATGTCGATCGCCCAGGCCTTCGCCGGCCCGCCGGGCGAAGGCCGTGCGAAGGGTCAATTCGACTGACCCGCCTAGAGGCGGGTCATTGCATGAAAGATCTCGGCGGCGGGGAGGCCGAGGGGCCGTCCGAGTTCCGCCACGCGTTCCCTGATGCGCGTGCGGAACACGTCCATCGCGGCCTCGTCGGTGGCCTTCATCGTCGACTCGAACTGGCTCTCGTGGCACTCGAGTGCGGCGAGCTTGGTGTCGACCCATGCGCTGATGTCCTCGGCGTGGTTGGGTTCGTCCGCCTCCCACAGGAGCAGCGCATCGGGGCGGTGGTGAGTGATTCCCCCGGTGAGCTGGTGCTTGAGGAAGTGCGGGTCGCGCGCCGCGACGACCGCGTCGCACACGTTGAGACCGGTGTTTCGGTGGTCGGGATGGAGGCGGTACCGCTTCCACGGGTCGTGGGTGAGCACGACGTCGGGTCTCACGGTGCGGATCGCGAGCGACACACGCTCCGTGACCTCCTTCGAGTGCTCCAGTTCGCCGTCCACGTAACCGAGGAACGAGACCGTCCCGGTGGTGCCGAGCGCGGAGGCGGCGGCGCGCTGCTCGCGCTGGCGGGACTGCACCAGGGCGGCGGTGTCCGCGTCGGGATTCCACGTGCCCTTCGAGCCGTCGGTGCAGACGAGATGGTGGACGACGGCACCCGCCGCCGACCATTTCGCGAGCGTCCCCCCGCAACCGAACTCGATGTCGTCGGGGTGCGCGCCGATCGCGAGCACGATGCGCGGGACCGCGCGGTCCGTGGACCAGTCGGCATGCGACGCGTCGCGGGGCAGGGGGGTCTGGCCGGGGTCGTTGGCGCTCACGGTGCTGTCTCCTTCATCGGTCGCTGGTCATTCTGCGTTCGAGTTCCTCGAGGTCGGCGGCGGTGTCGAGGTCGAGCGAGAGGTCACTGTCCTCGACGACCACGCACTCGAGCCCGCGCCTCCCGGCCTCGGCAGTGTGCGCGGGGAAGCTGCCCGGACCGTAGTGGAGTGCGAACTCTGCGCCCGCCGGGAGCGACATGACGTTCGTCCCGTCCCGGTGGCGGTCGGGGACGATGGTGACGGCGCCTTCCCGCGGCACATGGGCGAAGGTGACCGCGAGGGGAAGGTCGGCGTGGGCGATGAGGATGTGGTCGGCCCCGCCGGCCACCGCGGCCGTCCAGCCGTCGCGGATGGCACCGTTCAGGCCCGCGGTCTGCTGGCGCACAACCGAGGCCCCCAAACCGACTGCCCACTCCGCGATGCCGTCGTCGGCACAGACCACGTAGGTGGTCGCGGGGGCGGCGGCAGAGACCACTGACTCGGCGCACCTGCGCGCGAGATCCTCCCGGGACCCGGGGCTGAGCACTTCAGCCAGGCGGCCTTTCGCCACGGTGAACGACTTCACGGGGACGATGACGGCGAGTTGCACAGCGTCAGCCTACGAAGCGCCGGCCAGCGAACCGTCAGCCTGCGGACACCGCGCGCACAGTGACCTACGCTGAGGCAATGGCGCCGATTCGCATGGCTGTGGTGGGTGCAGGCTCGTGGGGAACCACGGTGGCCTCCCTCGCCGCCGAGAACACTCCCACCGTGCTGTGGGCGCGCCGTCCCGACGTCGCCGCCACCATCAACACGGAGCACCGCAACCCGGCGTACCTCGGCGACCGCGAGCTCAGCCTTGCGCTCCGTGCATCCGCGTCGCTCGAGGAGACCGTGGAAGGTGCCGACGTCGTCGTCATGGCGGTTCCCTCGCAGGGGTTCCGCGAGGTGCTCGTGTCCGCCGCGCCGCACATCCGTCCGTGGGTGCCCGTGGTCAGCCTCTCGAAGGGTCTCGAGCAGGGCACCCTGCTGCGGATGTCCGAGGTGGCGAACGAGGTCCTTCCCGGTCATCCCGTGGCCGTTCTGACGGGGCCGAACCTGGCGGGGGAGATCGCGGCGGGACAGCCGGCCGCCTCCGTGGTGGCCATCGACGACGCGGTCATCGCAACCGCGCTGCAGGGAATCTTCGCCAGGCCCACATTCCGCGTGTACACCAACACGGACGTCGTCGGGTGCGAGCTCGCCGGCGTGGTGAAGAACGTCATCGCCATCGCATCGGGCATCGCGACCGGCATGGGCTTCGGTGACAACACGAGGGCCACGCTCGTCACGCGCGGCCTCGCCGAGATGACGCGGCTCGCGATGAAGCTCGGCGGCTCGCTCGAGTCCCTCGCGGGGCTCGCAGGAATGGGCGACCTCATCGCGACCTGTTCGTCCACCAGCAGCCGCAACACCACCGTCGGGCTGCGCCTCGGGCGGGGGGAGAAGCTCGACGACATCATCGCCTCCACCACGCAGGTTGCCGAGGGGGTGCGCAGCTCGAGGGCCGTGCTCGACCTGGCCCGCAAGCACGGGGTGGACATGCCGATCACCGAACAGGTGGTGGCGATCTGCCACGAGGGAAAGAGCGCCGCGGACGGACTGCTCTCGCTGATGACCCGGCGCGCGGCGCCGGAAGTGCGTTGAGCACGGCGGCGGAGCCGCCGCGCGCGGTCGGGGTCCGCGGCGGCACGTGGCGGGCGCTCGTCGACGGGACGGGCACTGTCATCCCGCAGGACGGGTCAGCACCGCTCGCATGGCACGTGGCGGGCGACGACCGTTGGTACTCGCCCGCGGACGAACCGACGGTGCGCCACAAGTGGTACTCGGGCTACCCCGTCGCCGAGACGCGGATGAGGGTCGGCCAGGGCGACATCGTGCAGCGCGTTTGGTGCGTCGCCGACCTGGGCGGGATCACTGTCGTCGAGTTCGAGAACGAGACGCCCGCACCCGTCGCGGTCGCGGTCACGCGGGCTGACGTGCTGTCAACGCGCCCCCTCGGCGACAACCCGCCGATGGGGATCGACCTGCCCGCGGGGAGCCACGTTCTTCCGCTCGGCCACAAGGCGACCGTGCGCATCGGCCTGTCGCACGCGGATCCGGGGCCGGGACGTCTGCCCGATGACGTCCCGGGTCACCAGCAGGTCGTGCGGGGGTGGGAGACCGCGTGCGACATCGCTTCGCGGGTGACGCTCGCCGACCACACCGTCGTCGCGTCGATGAACGCGGCCCGCAGCAGGCTGTTGCTGGGGGACACCGGCGACCGCGAACTGGACGGTGCCGCAGTGATCGAGCTGGTCCGTCTGGGTGAGACGCACCGTGACTCCATCATCGAGGTGGTGGAGGCTGTGCAGGCCCGTCTGCGCACGGAGAAGCGGTCACGGACGCTGGCGTGGGACACACCGCACCTTCTTGCCACTGCCGCGCGCGCGTGCGTCCTGCTGGACGACGACACCGCCGCGGGCGACATCGGTGCCGCGTGGCTCCGTCTCGCGGACAGGCCGGTGCAGGAGCCGCCCGCCGTGATGCCCGGCGGTGTCGCGTCGGTCGCGTGGACCGAATCGGTGCTCGTCAGGCCGTCGCCCAGCGGCGGCCTGTGCGAGGTGTTCCCCTTCGGCATCCCCGAGACGTGGTGGGGCACCTCCATTGACTGTCGTGGGCTGATCGGGGATCCGCACAGGTCGCTCTCGTTCTCGGTGCGCTGGCACGGTGCACGGCCCGCGTTGCTCTGGGAGGTGGCCGGGCCCGCCGGCCTCGTTCTCACCGGCGGATCGGCCGACGGGGAGTGGCACACCGCTGATTCTTCGGGTGAGGCGTTGCTCGCCGCACATGTTCGCAGCGGTGCGTGACGCGCCGGAAACGGTGCTCAGCGGTCGGTGAACAACTCGAAGCGGTCGCCCACGTTGACCGTTCCGGGCGCCGTGACCATGGCGTACACCCGGCTGTCGTCACCGCGCTCGTGGCACATGCGCATGAAGTCGCGACCCGCGAACCAGTCGTTGTTCTGCTTGCACGGCCACGCGTAACTGGTGAGGAATCCGCGCACCGTGCCGGTGCGGAACTGCGCCCCCGGCCGGAGCGCGGAGTTCGGGATGCCGTGGACCGTGAGGTTCTCCCCGGCGAACCCTGGCCCGATGGGGTGGCCCTCGGCGCGCAGGCGCTCGATCGAGTCCGTCGTCCAGATGCACAGTGCCTGCCACGGACGGCCGTGGTGGGCCCGCGAGGACTGGACGTCGCCCTCCACGCCGGCCCAGCCGACCGTGGCGCCGTCCACCGGTTTCTTCGGCAGTCCCTTGGAGGCGTGCATGTGGGCGACGGTCCCGGTGTGCTCGACATCCAGCCTGCGCATGGTGGGGTAGAAGCGCCACATCGCGGCAATCAGTGCCTCGACCTGCAGGTCGTCCATGTCGCCGTACCTGGCGTTCACCGATGCGTCGAGCGCCGCGAACGCCGCACCGAGATCATCCAGTGCGGGCAGCGCCACACCGGCGAGTGATGCCATCTCGGCGACGAAGCCGCGCGCACCGGCCAGCCAGCCGTCGGGAACCGACGACCCGTGCATGTGCTCCCGCCACAGGTCGTTGATGCACCCGACGGTCTTCTGCGCGTCCTGCGCCGTGTAGGTGTGGTGGCCGACCGTGACGGGTGCCCTCTTCGTCATGCCCGCGAGCCTACGCTTCGGTGCGTGCCGCGTCCCGTCCCGTCGCTGAAGGTGGAGACGGAACTCCTGTCGTCAGGTGCGCGCATCGTTGTGGGCATCGACGAAGTGGGTCGCGGGGCGATAGCCGGTCCGGTGACTGTGGGCGCGGTGGCCGTTGACGCGTCGCACACGTCGTTCCCGGAGGGGCTGGCGGACTCCAAGTTGCTCACCCCGCGACGCCGCGAGGCGATGGACCCGGTGGTGCGGCAGTGGTCGCTCGCGCACGCGACCGGATGGGCGAGCGCGGCGGAGATCGACAGGTTCGGGATCGTCAGTGCGCTCGGCCTGGCCGCATCGCGCGCCCTGCAGGCGCTGGGAGCAGTCCCGGACGTGCTGATCGTCGACGGAAACACGCCGTTCCTGGTGGAGGAGCCGGGCGGGCCGAGGGTCGTGATGCGGGTGAAGGCCGACCAGGACTGCGCGTGCGTGGCCGCCGCGAGCGTGATTGCAAAGGTGGAGCGCGACGCGGTGATGACCGCGCTGCACGACGAGCACCCGCACTACGGCTGGGCGGGGAACAAGGGATACGGCGCGGCGGTGCACACCGCGGCCATCAGGACGCACGGGGTCACGGAGCACCACCGCACCAGCTGGAACCTCGGCCTGTAGGCCGTGGTCACTTCTTCGGTGTCGACACCTTGATGTCGCGGAAGGGCGAGACCGAGTCGATGCCCGGCTCCTTCGGCAGTCCGAGGACGCGCTCACCGGTGATGTTGCGCATCACCTCGTCGGAGCCGCCCGCGATGCGCAGGCCCGGGGTGCCGAGGACGAAGTTCGCCCACGCGTAGGTGCCCCACTCGCCGCTGTCGGCAATGAGCTTCGGGCCGAGCGTGTGGGAGAGGAACTTCACGAGCTTGGCCTGGTTGTTCACCAGCGCCATCTTGGTGATGGACATCTCCGGGCCGGGCAGCTGGCCCATCTTGATCTTCGCCGCGGCGCGCTGGCCGTTCATGGAGGCGACGCGGTAGTTCATGATGAGGTCGGCGAGCTGCACGCGAACCAGCGGGTCCTTGTCGAGGCCGTAGTGGCGGACCATCGCGGTGACGCGGGTGAGCAGGTTGCCGTCGCCGGCGTTGCCGGTGCCGATGGATGCGCGCTCGTTCATGAGCGTGGTGAGCGCCACGTTCCAGCCGTTGTTCACGTCGCCCAGGCGGTGGTCATCGGGGACGCGGACCTCGTTGAAGAAGATCTCGTTGAACGACGCACCGCCCGTCATCTGCTTGAGCGGGCGGATCTCGACGTTCGGGTCCTTCATGTCGACGATGAAGCCGGTGAGGCCCTTGTGCTTCGGCAGGTCCCAGTCGGTGCGGGCGATGATCTCGCCGATGTCGGAGTAGTGCGCACCGGTGGTCCACACCTTCTGGCCGGTGATGACCCACACGTCGCCGTCCTTCTCGGCCTTCGTGGTGAGCGAGGCGAGGTCGGACCCGGCGCCGGGCTCGGAGAAGAGCTGGCAGGCGATCATCTCGCCGCGCCACAGCCTGCGCACGTAAGCATCGCGCGCGGTCTGGGAGCCGTGCGCCTGGATGGTGGGCGTGACCATGCCGAGGCTGATGCCGAACGGGCCGTTGTCCGGCACGCGGAACTGCACCTCGAGCTGGTTGTAGAGACGGTCGTACGCGGCGGGCAGCTCGCGGCCGCCGTACTCCTTCGGGCCGCTGATCCAGCCGAAGCCGGCGTCGAACTTCTTCTGGCGCCAGACCTTCGCCTCCTCGGCGTTCTTCGCCTCCTGGTCGCGGTCCTTCTCGCGGTAGAAGTTGTCGGAGCCCTCGCCCCACACGAATGCCTTCTCGACCGGGCGGCGCTCCGCCACGGACTCGAGCCACGCGAGTGCCTCTTTCTCGAACTGATCGATGGTGATGTCGGCCATGGTTGTGTCTCCGTGTTCCCCTCGCGGCCGCCCGGGGGTGAGCGACCGGTTTCCTGCGCGTACGGTACCTGCCTGCCGTGACGATGGGCGAGGCGGGAGGGCCCCGTGACTATCCTTGTGGCATGGGTCAACCCGTCGCAGTCGAGCAGAAACAGGGCGTGGCGCCCGCGGTCGTGCGGTTCGAGACGAACCGGTCGCTCACGGGCATGGGGCACGAGTCCTTTGCCACCGCCGCAGAGGCGAAAGGCCCCCGTCCGGCGGCTGTTCTTGCCCGTCGCCTGTTCGAGTCCGGTCAGGTGGCGAAGGTGCACGTGTACGGCAACATCGTCACTGCCACCCTGTCCTCGGGTGCGTCGCAGGCGGGCCTCGACGGCATCGTGCGCGATCTCTACCAGTACTGGAAGCCCGGCATGGAGCCCCCGTCGGTGGAGGAGTTGATGGCGCAGGTCCCGGCCGCCGCCGAACCCGCCGCCGCAGCTCCGTCCGGTGACGCAGGATCCGGTCTCGACCCGCGTGTGCCCGCCCACCTGTGGGAGCGCAGCCGCCTGGGTCGCGAGCGCTGGCTCGCAAAGAAGGGCTGACACCTCTTCTCTCTCTCTCTCGCTCCTCCGCGGGTCTCCCGGTGTGGCCCCGCCGCGGGGCGCCCGGGAACCACCGAACATATGTTCGGTACGATGCCGGCATGGTGTTGCCCGCAGGTGTCAGAACAGCAGGAGTCGAGACGGCCGCCGACCTTCTGGCGCGTGCCGGCGCGCACACGGCCCTGCCTGTTCCCGCACCGCTCGCTCCCGTGCTGCCCATGCGCGGTCTGGAGCGCGGCCGTGTCCACGGTGTCACCGGTGATGCCGCCGCGTCGCTCGTCTATGCCCTGGTCGCGGCCGCGAGTGCCGAGGGTGCGTGGTGCGCGTTCGTCGACATGCCGCACGCCGGCCTGCGCGCGGCGCACGAGCACGGAGTCGCCCTGGAGCGTGTCGTGTGCATCGACACCGATCGTTCCCTGTCGTGGGGGCGCGTCGTCGGTGCGCTCACCGACGGCATCGACATCATCGTCGCACGTGATCCCGTGTGCACCGCCGCGGAGGCGCGCAAGGTCGCATCACGCGTGAAGGCCCAGGGTGCGGTGCTGATCGTCCAGGGTGCGGTGCAGGATTCCAAGGGTGCGGTGAAGAGTGCCCAAAGCTTTCCGCTGGATGTCCTGCTCACCGCGCGCACGCAGTCGTGGTCGTTCGGCGCGTGCGCGCTCGAGCGCACGGTGCGCGTCACCGCCGAGGGCAGGAGGATCCCCGCCGCACGCGGTGTCACGGTGCTGCTCCCGTCCGCCAGCGGTGCCGTGGCCGGTGTGTGATGCGCAGCATCGTCATCGTCCACCCGCAGTGGCACGCCCACCACGGCGGCCACGGGCACGAGCACTCGTTCCGCACGTACGAGAAGGTCGTGCGCGCGGTCACCGCGGTGTCGCCTCTGGTCGAGGTGACTGGGCCGGGGTGTCTCGTGTTCCCCGCGCGCGGCCCGTCGCGCTACTTCGGCGGGGAGCAGGCCGTCGTGCACATGCTGCATCCGCTCGTCGCAGGTGTCGATGCCGGCCCGTTCGGCATCGGTGCCGCGGGGTCGCGGTTCGCCGCCATGGCGGCGGCGCACATGGCCGCCGCCAGGTCGCAACCCTGCATCATCGACGGGTCCATCACGCAGCAGTTCATCGACGCCCTTCCGGTGGGGGCGCTGCACCGCCTGGCGGAGATTCCCGAGGACGTGGTCGACCTGTTCCTGCGGCTCGGTCTGAGCACGTGCGGGGCGCTGTCGGCGATCGGGGAGAAGGCGCTGATCGAACGGTTCGGTGTGGATGGTCGTGCCGTCCACCGTCTCGTCACGGGTGCGGACACCATGCTGCTCGACCCCGGTGCCCCGCCGCCCGACATCGTGCGCGCGGTCGACTTCGACTCACCCCTTGCTGATTCCCGTCACGTGGTCGGTGCGGCGCGCGCGTGCATCGAGGACGCCGTGGCCGCCGTGTCGCGCACCGGCCGCCAGTGCGTGCGCATCCTCGTCACGTGCGAGACCGACCACGCCGAGACGAACGAACGGATCTGGGTGGAGCCGCGCGGGTTCTCCGCACCGTCGGTGGCCCAGCGCCTGTCCTGGCAGCTGGAGGGCTGGCTCACGGCCGCCGGGGAGCAGGACGACCCACCCGGTGCCGTCACGTCGGGTGTGGTGCGCGTGGTGGTCACCCCGCTCGAGTGCCGGGTGCTGCTGGCGGACCAGCCGATGCTGTGGGGAGGCCGGCAGCAGAACGCCGAGCGGGCCTCACGGGCGGTGAGCCTGGCGGTGGCCGCGGCCCCCGGTGTCTCGGTGAGCGTGCCGCAGTGGAACGGCGGCCGTGACGCATCGGGTGAGTACGCCCGCATCCCCGTTGACATGGTGGACCTGCACGACGAGAGCGCCGCACAGGAGCGCGTGCGGGCCGGTCGCGGGGTGCCGCGCGACTGGCGCGGTGCGCTGCCCGCACCGTCGCCCACGGTGGTGCACCCCGACCCACCTGCGGTGCGCGTGAGCGATGCGCACGGGGTTGACGTGTCGGTCACGGGGCGCCACGAACTGTCCGCGGATCCTGCGCACGTCACGGTCGGTCGCCACGGGTTCACTGTGATGCGCCATGCCGGGCCGTGGCCGGTGGAGGAACGCTGGTGGGACCATGTGCGGCGGCGCCGTCTGGCCCGGGTGCAGGTGCTGGTGCGCGAGGACCGCACCGGTCTCGAGAGGGTGCTGCTGCTGGGTCTCGAGAACGGTGCGTGGTGCCTTCTCGCCCGTTACGACTGATTGTTCTCGCCGCGGACGATCTCGTCGAACATCAGGTCGAACCGTTCCTGGTCCTCGCTGATGTCCACGGTGGGGTCGGAGTCCTCCACCGTGCAGTCGTGACAGTCCCGTGCGATCGCCGTGACGTGCCAGCCGTCGCGCTCGAGGTCTGCGCACGCGGTGGAGAGTGCCTCGACCATGTCGACGCTCCACATGTCGACGGTGCGGAACTCGTCGAGGACGGGGTGGTGGAGGGTGAGCTCGAAGTACTCGAGTGCGCGGATGCTCTCCATCATCCGTGCGATCTGCTCGGGGGTGGGACGGTGCCCGTGCGCCGACGGGTCATCGGGGGTGTCGTGTTCTGATGGCATGTGTTCTCCTGTCCGGAAACCGGACCCCGCGGATCGGGGTCGAGGTGAGGCGAATCAGCACAGGCAGAACTACATCGGACACATGATACGAATGGGGTGTGTCGGAGATGGCTGTGGCGAGCGCAGTGAGATGGGCGGAGACGCACGCCGCGGTGGACGAACGCGAACGTGAATCGATTGCCACGTTCCTGCGCGTCGTGCCAACACTGCCCGCTCCGTTCGACGAGCACTCCGGCCCGGTGCACATCACTGCGTCAGGCATCCTCGTGAGTGATGCCGGCGACAGGGTGGCGCTCCATCTCCACAAGCGGCTCGGCATGTGGTTGCAGCCGGGCGGTCACATCGAACCGGGGGAGTCACCCGCGGACGGTGCGCTGCGCGAGGCGACCGAGGAGATCGGTGTCGCGGTGCGTCACGAACGTGACGGCGGGTTGCTGCTCCATCTCGATGTCCATCCCGGCCCGAAGGGGCACACGCACCTCGACCTGCGCTACCTGTTGCGCGCCCCGGAGACCCCGCCCCGGCCGGCGGCGGGGGAGAGCACCGAGGCGGCCTGGTTCGCATGGGACGGCGCGCTGGCGGTTGCCGACGCCGGTCTCGCCGGCGCGCTGGTTGCCGCGAAAGCCTTGCTGGGCCTGGGCTGAGCCCGCCCGGCGGGACGGCCGGCCCTGTTCATACGAACATATGTTCGGTACGCTTCGCGCCCTATGGGTTTCAGCAATCCGCCGGTGCCGTGGAGCGAACTGGAGGCACGTCTCTCGAACGGGCGTGCCCCGTCGTCGGCATCGTGGAACGGCGGCGGTGACGGCCCGGCGCTCGGTGCCAAGCGGCAGCCCTTCCAGCCGGGTGTCGTGCCGCGCAGGGGTGACGCGCCGTACGCGGAACTGCACTGCCGCTCCAACTTCTCGTTCCTCCACGGCGCGGCCCACCCGGAGCAGCTGGCCGAGTGCGCCGCGGCACTCGGCCTGGACGCACTCGCCCTGACCGACCGCAACGGTCTGTACGGGGTGGTGAGGTTCGCGGAGGCGGCACGGGCGCTCGGTCTGCCCACGGTGTTCGGCACCGAGATCTCCTGTGCGGGGTTCGACGGCGTCGACGACGGCGAGATCGTGCTGCTCGCGAGAGGACCGGCAGGGTACGCGCGCATGGCGCGCGCGGTGAGCGAGGGGCAACTGGCGGGTGCGAAGAACGAACCCGTCTTCCGTGTCGACGATGTCGCGCGCACGGTGCGCGGCCACTGCATGGTGCTCACGGGCGGCCGCGGCGGTGCCGTCGTGCGCGCACTGGAGGACCACGGTCCGTCCGCCGCCCGGCGCGCGCTCGGGCAGATGGTGGGCGCGTTCGGTGCCGACAACGTTCTCGTCGAGATGTGGGACCACGGTGACCCGCTCGACACCATCCGCAACGACGAGCTCGCGCGCATGGCCGCCGCGCTCGACCTGCGGTGCGTGGCCACCAACAACGTCTCGTACGCGGTGCCCTCGCAGCACCGGCTGGCCGCGGCGTTTGCCGCCGTGCAGCACCGCGCCGCACTGGACGACGTCGACCACCGCCTGCCGCCCGCTGCCACCGCGTACCTGCGCGGCGGCGCGGAGCAGGAGCGCCGGTTCGCGCGCTACCCGGGTGTCGTCGCGGACGCGGCGCGGATCGGCACGGAGATCGCGTTCGACCTCTCGCTCGTGGCGCCCTCGTTGCCGCCCTTCCCGTGCCCCGACGGGCTCACCGAGATGGAGTACCTGCGCCGGCTGGTGGGGGCCGGTGCGGAGCGGCGCTACGGCGCACGCCCGTCCGACGGCACCGAGGATCTCTCCCTGCGGGCCCGGGCATGGCGCACCATCGACCACGAGCTCTCCGTCATCGAGACGCTCGGCTTCGCGGGTTACTTCCTCGTGGTGTGGGACATCGTGCGTTTCTGCGGGGAGAACGGGATCCTGTGCCAGGGCCGCGGCAGCGCCGCGAACAGCGCGGTGTGTTTCTCGCTCGGCATCACCAAGGCGGATGCGGTGTCGCTCGGGCTCCTCTTCGAGCGCTTCCTCTCGCCGGAGCGCGACGGCCCGCCCGACATCGACATCGACATCGAGAGCGGTCGCCGCGAGGAGGTCATCCAGTACGTGTACGCACGCCACGGCCGGCACCACGCCGCCCAGGTGGCGAACGTGATCACGTACCGGTCCCGTTCCGCGGTGCGCGACATGGCGCGCGCGCTCGGCCATGCACCGGAGCAGCAGGACGCATGGAGCAAGCAGGTGGACGCGTGGGGGAGCATCGCGGTCACGGTGTCAGGGGCCGACCACGACATCCCCGATCTGGTCCTCGAGATGGCGGCAGAGGCCGAGAACATGCCGCGCCACCTCGGCATCCACTCCGGCGGCATGGTCATCTGCGACAGGCCCATCATCGAGGTGTGCCCGGTGGAGTGGGCCCGCATGCGCGACCGCAGCGTGCTGCAGTGGGACAAGGACGACTGCGCCGCCATCGGGCTCGTCAAGTTCGACCTGCTCGGTCTCGGCATGCTCTCGGCGCTCGGCAACGCGGTCCGCCTGGTCGAGCAGCACCGTGGCCGCGTCATCGACCTCGCCGCGCTGCCGCAGGAGGACGAGGTCTACGCCATGCTCTGCCGTGCCGACACGGTGGGTGTCTTCCAGATCGAGTCACGTGCCCAGATGTCCACCCTGCCGCGGCTGAAGCCGCGCCGCTTCTACGACCTCGTCGTCGAGATCGCGCTCATCCGTCCGGGCCCCATCCAGGGCGGTTCGGTGCACCCCTACATCCGCCGCCGCAACGGCAGGGAGCCCGTCACGTACCTGCACCCGCTGCTCGAGAACTCCCTCGGCAAGACGCTCGGCGTGCCGCTGTTCCAGGAGCAGCTCATGCAGATGGCCATCGACGTCGCCGGCTTCACGCCGAGCGAGGCCGACCAGCTGCGCCAGGCGATGGGGTCGAAGAGGTCACGCGCGCGGATGGAGCGGCTGCGCCTGCGCCTGTACGAGGGCATGGCCGAGCGCGGCATCACCGGGACGGTCGCCGACGAGATCTTCGACAAGATGGCGGCGTTCGCCAACTACGGCTTCCCCGAGAGCCACTCGGTGAGCTTCGCGTACCTCGTGTATGCGTCGTCGTGGATCAAGCTGCACGAGCCGGCGGTGTTCTGTGCGTCCCTGCTGAACGCCCAGCCCATGGGTTTCTGGTCACCGCACACGCTCGTGCGCGACGCCCGGCGCCACGGCGTGCTGGTGCGCACGCCCGACATCAACGCATCGGCCGATCTCGCCACGCTCGAGGAGTGCGCAGAGTCTGCGGGCGGTCTCGCCGTGCGTCTCGGCATCGGTTCGGTGCGCGGCATCGGTGCGGAACTCGCACGCATGATCGCGGAGGGCCGTCCGTACGCGTCCATGGAGGACCTCGGCCGGCGCGTGCCGCAGCTGACGCGCAGGCAGATCGAGGCGCTCGCCACGGCCGGCGCGTTCGGGGAGTCGTTCGGCGACGCGCGCCGTGACGCGCTGTGGGAGGCGGGCGCGCACATCGGCGGCGCCATGACGCTGCAGGGTGTCACCGGTGTGCAGTCCACCCCCACGCTGCCGGGCATGGAGCCGGTGGAGGAGGCGATCGCCGACCTGTGGGCCACCGGCATCTCGCCCGACGGCCACCCCACGGTGTTCCTGCGCGAACAACTTGATGCCAGGGGTGTGCTGACTGCGGAGCAACTCGGCGCCGTTCCCCACCGCGACCGCGTCATGGTGGCCGGTGTCGTCACGCACCGCCAGCGGCCGATGACCGCGCGCGGTGCCACGTTCATCAGCCTCGAGGACGAGACCGGGCTCATCAACGTGGTGTGCTCGAAGGGGTGCTGGGCCAGGCACCGCGCGACGGCACGTGACGCATCCGCACTGCTCGTGCGCGGCAGGGTGGAGTGCGCCGACGGCGTGGTCAACCTGGTGGCCGAGTCGCTGTCGCCGCTGTTCGCACCGGCGTCGGTGCCCAGCCGCGACTTCCGCTAAAAGATTGGCCTGAAATTGAATAAAAGGTAGAGTCAGAACTGGAAAGAAAGAAACCACAATGAGCGACAATCACAACACCGATTCTCCTGAAGAGCAAACAAATCAGGGTCCAAAAGTGACGAGCGGACAGCCAAAGTGGGAGAGCACTGCACGTGACCGAATTTCTGCTGGACTGAAGAGAATCGTTAAACCAGTTGAAGCTCTCAGATCAAGGGATGCAGTTGAGGCAGACACACGAATGCTGGTGACCGATGTGCTCTGTGATCTTCTCGGGTATGACAAGTATGAGGACCTAACTGCTGAGTATCAGGTCAAAGGCGAGTTCGCGGATTATGGAGTTCGTGTTGACAAGCAACTTTTTGCTTTTGTTGAAGTTAAGCGCGTATCCCAGAAACTCAATGCAACCCATCTCAGGCAGGTTGAAAGCTATGCCCTGAAAAATGGAGTCAGTTGGGCAATTCTCACAAACGCACAGCATTGGCAGGTGTATCACGTACAAGCGCTTGCTGGTGAGCAATCTGAACTCACCCTCGTGCTTGACGTCGACATACTTGATGCCACTTCAAAATCGAGCGAGAAGATTGATCGACTTTTCTTGATATCCCGAGAAGCAGTTCAGAAGGGACGGCTTGATGGGTTCTGGAAGGAAAAGTTTGCGACCTCTGCCAAGGCGCTGCGTCCGGTAATTCTTTCCGACAACATCATCGATGAGATTCGTAAGGAACTGTGGCGAACAAGCAAGCAGCGAGTTGATGTAGGTGACTTGCGGAAAGCCATCGCGGAAATGATTCCAGAGTGACTGGCCGCGACTTCCGCTAGTTCACCTGGTGGATCTCGAACGGCACGGCCGGGACGCCGTTCTCCAGCACCGCACGCAGGTGAACGTGGAGATCGCGCGGTGCGAAGACGTCATCGCCCGCGTAGCCCCGGATCTCGTCCAGCGTCCACCAGCGGTGCTCGTGCAGGTTCTCGGCGCGCAGTTCCTCGG
>RFZO01000391.1 GCA_009920715.1 Actinomycetota bacterium
GTGGCCCGCAACAGGACGCCGTCCGCATGGTCGAGACCCGCGACGGATGCCCACGACGCGGGGAGATCGACCGGCACCCAGTCCAGTCGGTCCGGTGCGGAGAGCGCCGTGAGTCGCGCGTCGTCACTCGCCGGATGGGCCCACCACTTCACGGGTCAATGCTACGCGCGGGTCGTCGCAGGCTGTCCGTCGGCTCCGTCAGGAATGCGGCATGACGTCGACGCCGGCGGCGTTCGGCGTGCAATCCCCCTGTGACGGCCACTCATCAATCGTCCGTGACTCGCGGTGATGGATCGCGAACGCCCGCACCGACGCGAACGCCCCCGGCATACCGAGAATGTGCAGCGACAGGCCGCACTTCCACAGGCGCACGCCGTAGCGCGGGTAGAGCGACCCGTCCACCGGCCTCGCCGATTCGAGGTCCCAGCCCCACGCCGACATCAACATGCCGGCGTTTCCGAGCACGTCCCGGAGGAAGTGACCGTCAGCACGGAGTGCGTCGAGAACGGATGAGATGTCGTACCGGTCGCCGTGGCCGCGCGACGCGCGGTCAATCGGGAACGCCCACCAGTCGAAATGGACCGACGGCCCGAAGTCGGCGAAACGTCCCGCGTCGAGCGAGGCCCGGAACGACGCGTTCTGCGCCGCAGTCGCTGTCTTGAGACGGTCGGTCCCGATGAACGCCACGGTGCTCACACCTCCCCGAAGAGCTCTTCCCACCTGCCGGGCGTCGCTGTGCCGTGCAGTGACACGATCTCGCGGGCGATGCGGACGATCTCCCCGGCCGGCAACACCTGCGCGGACGTGAGCCGGGTGGCACGGCGCCTGATCTTGTCGCGCGTGGCGCGGTCGAGCCCGTGGCGACCCCGGCGCGCGAGCAGACCGAGGATCCGGCCGACGCAGTCGATGACCTCGTCGGTGTCGATCTCGTCGTCGTCCGCGTCGACCAGGTCGTTCAGTTCGTCGATGAGACCCTCGAGCAGCGCGGCGGAAGCGTCGGATGGCCTGCGCCAATGAATGGAGGGCATCGAGGGCATCGGCGGCGCGAAC
>RFZO01000392.1 GCA_009920715.1 Actinomycetota bacterium
GGAGTGCCGGGGGTGCCGCGGAAGTACTTCTGGGCGACGATGTTGGTGGAGTTGAGTGACCACGACACCGGGAACTCGACACCGAGCTGCTCGAAGGCGACGGAGCCGTCCTTCCAGTTGGTGATGCGGGAGTCGCGCTTCTCCCATGCCACCTCGTCGTACGGGTGCACACCGGGAGTGGTGAAGAAGCGGCCGATGCCGATGGAGAGACGATCCGGTGCGAGAGACATGATTCCTTCTTTGCGCTTTGTTTTATGTAAATGGACTGGGCGAGAGAGGCGTTCCTGCGGTCGGCGGAGAGGTCGTTCCGACAACCACAAGATGTTGTAGGTGACCCTCCCCCTATGCAGGTCTTCCTACAAGTGGTTGGATGATTACAGCAGAGTAATTACGCCCGTGTCAACGATTGTCGCGGATTTCCTTTCCCGGCTTGGGCGGCAGCGCGGCGGTGGCCCGGGTCGCAGGTTCAGGACCGCCCAGTCCCAGGAATCGGTCGAGTCCGACCTCCCGTCTGCCGCGCCCCGGAACCACCTCCGACTGCGCCCGCAACCTACGCCCGAACCGCTGTGAATTGGAAGTGGACAAGCGTGTGAATTGACGGAAAGTTCTGGGGATTTGCGCCTGTTTTCCGTGGATTGCGCTGTGCGAAAGATGTGCACAAACATCCCTCCCCTGTGGAAGGCCGGGGAGGGGTCAGAGGGCCGCGACGGTGACCGGGATCGCGTTCAGCGCGGCGTTGCCGGACAGGGGGTCGAGCACCTCGTCGTCGGTGAGGATGTTCGAGTTCACGCCGGCCTTCTCCGCCGCCACCGCCATCCTCGTGCCCGGCACGTTGTGTCCCCACCCGTGGGGCAGGCTGACCACGCCGGGACGCACGGCGTCGGTGACCTCCACCGGTACGTCCACCGACCCCACGCGGCTCGTCACGCGGACACTGCCGCCGTCGGCCACCCCGATGCGGTCGGCGTCCTCCGGGTGGACGTGCAGCGTGCAGGACAGCGACCCCTTCGTCAGCACCTTCATGTTGTGCATCCAGCTGTTGTTCGACT
>RFZO01000393.1 GCA_009920715.1 Actinomycetota bacterium
ACCGTGTCAACTTGAACGTGTTCAAGTACGGCCAGCTCGTCCGTGTCTCGTCGGAACTCGTCAACGACGCAGCGTTCGACATCGCCTCCTGGCTGGGCGGCGACATCGGCTACGCCCTCGGTCGTGTCGTGGACGCCGACCTCGTCGTCGGCACCGGCACCAACGAGCCGACCGGCATGACGATCCTCGCCGGCGCAGGCACCAACGCCCCGATCAAGACCGGTGGCTCGCTCATCGCTCCGACGGTGGAGAAGTTCATCGACCTGCAGTACAGCGTGGCGGACAGCGTCCGTCAGCGCGGTTCGTGGCTGATGCACGACTCGACCGCCGGTTCGATCCGCAAGCTCCGCGACGGCGCTGGCGGCACCATCGGTGCGTTCCTGTGGGAGCCGTCGCTGACCGCCGGCCTCCAGTCCGGCCAGCCCGACCGGTTCCTCGGCAACCCGGTGTACACCGACACGAACTGCGCCTCGGCCGGTTCGAACGCGATCCTCGCCACCTTCGGCGACTTCTCGGAGTACGTGATCCGCACCGTCGGCAACCCGACCATCGAGAGCGACACCAGCCGCTACTTCGACACCGACGAGGTCGGTTACCGAGGCAAGTGGCGGGTCGGCGGCAACCACCGCCAGGTCGGCTACCTCAACACGCTCGTCCAGAACGTGTGACCTCCCCAGCCCTAGCGGCTGGATGATCGCCCCGGCAGGGGGGCGACAGGGCCGGCCCGGTGCACCTCCAGCGCCGGGTCGGCCCGCCCCTGCACCCAACCTGCCAACCCAACAAGGAGAGCCTGTGCCTGCACACATGGTCCCAAGCGGTGACCTCATCGACCGGTTGCGTCACCTCGAACGCAACGGCGAAGAAGTCATCACCGTCGCACCGATCACGACCGAACAGTTCTTGGTCGTGACACGGCTCGTCAACCCGAACCACACCCGGCTCGCAGCAGTCACCCACGCGGCCCGCACCGGTGCCGACAAGTGGGACCGCGACCCGCTACTGCACTCGTTCCTCACCGACCACATCGTCGTCGACGAGGTG
>RFZO01000394.1 GCA_009920715.1 Actinomycetota bacterium
CCCGCCCGACCCTCGTCGAGCAACTTCCGGAACATCTCCACACCCGTACACACCGTCTTCGACGTCGGCTTGATCCCCACGATCTCGATCTCATCGTTCACATGGACGATCCCACGCTCCACACGACCCGTCACCACCGTCCCACGACCCGTGATCGTGAACACATCCTCGATCGGCATCAAGAACGGCTTGTCCACATCCCGCACCGGCTCCGCGATGAAATCATCCACCGCCGCCATCAACTCCAGGATGCTCTGCGACCACGCCGCATCCCCCTCCAACGCCTTCAACGCCGACACCCGCACCACCGGCGTGTCATCACCCGGGAACTCGTACTCGTTCAACAACTCCCGAACCTCGAGCTCCACCAACTCGAGGATCTCCTCGTCGTCCACCATGTCAGCCTTGTTCAACGCCACCACGATGTTCGGCACACCCACCTGACGCGCCAACAACACATGCTCACGCGTCTGCGGCATCGGACCATCCGTCGCCGCCACCACCAAGATCGCCCCATCCATCTGCGCCGCACCCGTGATCATGTTCTTGATGTAATCCGCATGACCCGGACAATCCACATGCGCGTAATGACGATTCTCCGTCTCGTACTCCACATGCGCGATCGAGATCGTGATCCCCCGCTGCCGCTCCTCCGGAGCCTTGTCGATCATGTCGAACGCCGTGAACGACGTCCCCTCGTTCTGCTCCGACAACACCCGCGTGATCGCCGCCGTCAACGTCGTCTTCCCATGGTCGATATGACCAATCGTCCCAATGTTCAAATGCGGCTTCGTACGCTCGAACTTCGCCTTGGCCATCGGAAGCGTGTCTCCTCGGGACGTGCGGAGGGTCGGGTGCCCTCGGGTGGATTCCTGGTACCTGGTGCCTGGTGTGTAGCGGTGGCGGGACTCGAACCCGCGACGCCGCGATTATGAGCCGCGTGCTCTGACCAACTGAGCTACACCGCCGAGCAACCGACGCCGGACCTGCCGTCGCCGGAGCGAGCCCTCGGTGGGGATTGAACCCACGACC
>RFZO01000395.1 GCA_009920715.1 Actinomycetota bacterium
CCGGCCCGTGCCGCCACCTCGGTGAGGCTGAACCCCTCACCGCTCTCGGCCAGCACCCGGAGTGCCGCATCGAGGAGCGTCTGGCGGGTGCGCGACCTCTTCTTGTGGCCGCGCGTGAGGGGCGCGGCATCGGCATGAATCGTGGGAACCATCAGGTTGACATTGTTGTCAATAATGACAACAATGTCAATTATGAGTGCTCCATCCTTCCGACTCCGACTCGGTCACGCCACGATTCCCGCACGAGACATCAACGCGATGGTCGCGTTCTACACCGAGGTCCTCGGGTTCCACGTGACCAACCGCGGCGAGCCGGTTCCGGGCATGGGCGAGATGGCCTTCATCTCGCAGACACCCGATGAGCACCACCAGATCGTTCTCGTGCAGACGCCGGACCCTGCTGCAAGGTCGTTCGTGCTGGCCGACCATCTCGCATTCCACGTCGACTCGCTCGACCAGCTTCGTGAGTTGTCGCAGCGACTCACGGATGCGGGCAACACGAGTGCGATCCCCATCAACCACGGAAACGCGTGGTCGGTGTACTTCACTGACCCGGAGGGCAACGGACTCGAGTGCTATCTCGACACGCCGTTCCACGTTGCGCAGCCCTATGGCGACGGTCTCGACCTGTCGATGTCGGACGCCGAGATCGAGGAACTGACGCGCGCGAAGTTGTCGACGCAGCCCGAGTTCCAGCCGTTCCCGCAATGGCGCGCAGCGATGTCCGAGCGTCTGGCAAAGGAAGGGCGCTGACCATGGATCTCGGCATCGCCGGCCGCAACGCGATTGTCTGTGCCTCCAGCAAGGGACTGGGGTTCGCAAGTGCCAACGCACTCGCGCGTGAAGGTGTGAACGTGGTTCTCAACGGGCGTGACGAGACGACGCTCGCCGCGGCACGTGATCGGATCCTGAAGGAACACAGCGTGAGGGTCATGACCGTCACCGGAGACATCACGCAGCCCGCAACGCAACAGGCGTTGCTGGCCGCGTGTCCTGAGCCGGACATCCTCGTGAACAACAACGGCGGGCCG
>RFZO01000396.1 GCA_009920715.1 Actinomycetota bacterium
CCACGGATGTACGGGGGCAGCGGCATCGCGCCGATCCGCTCGATGAGACCGAGCGGGACGTCGTCCAGCACCTCGACGACGAAGGTGTCGCCGGCCTCGGTGCGTTCCCCCACCCGGACGACCCTCTTCCCGAAGTACTCGAGGACTTCGCCCGTTTTCAGCTTCCGTGCGGGTCTCACCATCGCCTCCCACGTTCGGTGCGTGGGGTCGCGCGGCTCGAGCAGGAGGACCTCGGCACTGCCTCCGCTGGACCGCTGCAACGCGAGTCGCGCGGGGAGCACGCGGGTGTCGTTCACGACGAGGACGTCACCGGGTTCGAGGACATCGACGATGTCGGTCATCCGGCGGTGAAGCGGTTCCGCGTCTCCCATGTCCACCAACAACCGTGACGAGTCACGTGGTTCAACGGGTTTCTGGGCGATCAATCCGTCGGGCAGGTCGTAATCGATGTCCGACAGGTGCACGCCGAAAGGCTACGGGTTACGGAGGTGTTGCCACGCCGCATCCATGGCAACGCGGCCACGCGGCGTGCGTGCGAGGAGACCCTGCTGGATGAGGAACGGCTCGTACACGTCCTCCACGGTCTCCGGTTGCTCGCCGACTGCGATGGCAAGAGTGGCGAGACCCACCGGACCACCGTCGAATCGGTTGCACAGTGCATCGAGGATCGCTCTGTCCACCTTGTCCAGTCCGCGTTCGTCGACACCGAACACCCGTAGCGCCTCGACCGCAGTGGACGGGTCGATGACCCCGTTGCCGCGGACCTCGGCGAAGTCACGCACGCGGCGCAGGAGCCGGTTCGCAATTCGTGGTGTGCCGCGGCTGCGCCCGGCGATCTGCTGGGCGGAGTCGCCGTTCAGCGGCACATCGAGAATCCCGGCGGCACGCGTGACGATGGATGTCAGTTCGCCGGCGTCGTAGTAGTCGAGTCGTGCCACGAGACCGAACCGGTCACGCAACGGGCCGGTGATCATCCCGGTGCGGGTGGTGGCACCGATGAGCGTGAAACGCGGGAGCGAC
>RFZO01000397.1 GCA_009920715.1 Actinomycetota bacterium
CTTCAGCTGGACGTCGATCTGCGACCACGCATTGTCCACGCGGTTGCGGCGCTGGATGAGCGAGTTGTACAGCAGCACGCCGATGACGACGACCACTGCGAAGATGATGAGTGCGACGTACATGTCTGCTTCCGTTCTCCGGTGTTAGTGCCGGGGGTTGTGCCGGTGCCTGCCGGCGTTCAGTCCCGTCCGAGCCTCGGGCGGCGCACCAGACGGTGCTCGAACCTCTTCAGCATACGTGGCACCTCGACCACGGTCGGGTCCGCCTCCTCCATGCGAAGTGCCCGCTCGTACAGGTCGACGTACCGGTCCGCGAGCGCATCCATGGAGTACTGGGCGGCACGGTCCGCGCCCGCCGCCACCAGCCGGGCCGAGAGACGGGGGTCGACCATCACGCGTGCGATCGCGTCGGCGAGTGCACGCTCGTCGCCCGGCTCCACGAGGAGGGCATCCACGCCGTCCGTCGCGACGTTGGTGTACCCGTCGATGTCGCTCGCGACCACGGGTGTGCCCGCGGCCATCGCCTCGAGCAGAACGACTCCGAACGACTCGCCACGCAGGGACGGCGCACAGAATGCCCGGGCGCGTTTCATCCTGTCGATCTTCTCCGCCTCGCTGATGCGCCCCAGCCACTCGACCCGCTTGTCCGAGCCGAACCGCTTCCGCAGTTCCGCCGTCTCGGGACCGTCCGAGGCCACCCACAGTGACACGTCCGCCGGCAGGTGGGTCAGCGCACCGAGCAGCACGCCCAGACCCTTTCGCGGCTCGTGCCGGCCGACGAAGAACACCGCGTTCTCGCGGGCGGGGGCAGGGCCCGCGTATGCCCCCAGCTCGATTCCGTTGAAGAGGATCTCGTAGTCACCCGCGATGTACCGGCGGGCAAGTTCGACCGCGTCCTTCGACACGGCGACGCGGATGTCGATGCGTGATGCGATGCGCGTGAGCTGACGGTTGAACACCCTGTACGCCGCCGACTCCCCCGCGGAGTGGAACGTGGCGACGATGGGCGCCAGTTTCAT
>RFZO01000398.1 GCA_009920715.1 Actinomycetota bacterium
CACGCCCTTCGGCATGCCGGTGGTGCCGCCCGTGTACAGGAACAGGAGATCGTCACCGGAGAGAGGCTTGGCGGGCGTGACCGCGGGCTTCGGCGCCGCGACGACGTCGTTGTAGTTCACTGCCCAGCCGGGCACGACCGAGTTCTCGGCGTCGGGGACCATGTAGAACCGCTTGACGAGCGGGAGCCGTCCGCGCACCTTGTCGATCAGGTCGGCGAACGCGCCGTGGAAGATGACTGCCTCGGCGTCGGCGTTGTCGAACAGGTAGTGCACCTCGTCGGGGCCGTAACGGTAGTTCACGTTGAACGGGACGAACCCGCCGAGCCACGACGCGAGAGTGCCCTCGAGGTACTCAGGGCAGTTGTACATGTAGTGGGCGACCTTCGCCTGGTGCGTCATTCCGGACGCGAGCATGTCGGTGGCGAGTGCGTTCGAACGGCTGTGGAACTCCCCCCACGTGTACCGCTTCTCCCCGAACACCTGTGCGAGGCGGTTCGGATCCTTCTCCGCGATTCCCTTCAGCAGGATGCCGTAGTTCCAGACAGTCATTGGATTCCCCCCTCGTGTTCCCCCGAACACGTAGTGAACCGTAGCAAGGGACACCCGCGGGACGCACAGGCGGGTTGTGAGGGGACGGCACCGCCGATACGGTTCTGCGCGTTCCAGCGGGCGGAAGAGTTGGACAACCGGACGGGGTCCTCAGCCGCTCTCAGAGATGGTCGAGGGCCCCGTTCTCGATTCCCTGGAGTGCGTGCCTCGCCGCCATGGCAACGAACATCTCGTCGCCGCGGTCCGTGCGCCCGACAATTTGCGACGCGACCACCGCCATGATCGCCCCGCTCATCGCCTCGCGCCTGTAGTGATGGTCCACCCAGTCGCGGTCCACCGTGTGGCCGTACTCCTCGATCCCCTTCACCCAGATGTCGACGAGGTCCCACTCATGGACACTGCGCTCAGCGGGGAGCAACCCCGCACCGATGAAGTACGCGAGGTCGGCGATTCCGTT
>RFZO01000399.1 GCA_009920715.1 Actinomycetota bacterium
TTTACAGATCACTGGTAGTTTAAATGTTCTAGAAGGTATAACAGGATCTTTATTTGGTACAGCTAGTTCGGCAATTAGTGCATCATATGCAATATCTGCATCTCATGCGTTAAATGCAAATAATGCTATTAGTACAAGCTACGCATTAACATCTTCTAATGTTCAAGGAGGTTTAGCAACTTATGTTCCTTTATGGAATACAGATACTAGCTTAAGTAGTAGCTATTTAAACCAATCAGGAAATGTACTCAAAACAACTTACAATGGAACTGATAGAGGTTTAACTTTAAATTACAACTTTGATAGCTTTATATTAGGTAACCCAGGTGTTGGAAACAATACATACCTACAAGTATATGATGGTGGAAGCGTTATTAATGTTTATAGTCCAAGTTATACTTACTTTAATGACAAAGTCGGTGTAAGAATCATACCAACAAATCCAGGCCTTGCTGTATCAGGATCATTAGAAGTCACTGGTCCTGGTATAACTAAGTTTATAAACACAGATGTTCAAGTAACAGGATCACTTAATGCACCTATTATAACAGGTTCATTATTTGGTACTGCTAGTTGGGCAGTTAGTGCATCACATGCGCCTACAGCATTAACATCTAGCTACGCTGTATCTGCTTCTTTTGCACAGACTAGTTCATTTACGTTTAATGCTTTAACTGCATCACATGCATTAACAGCTTCTTCTGCAGATAACTTTTTAGTCCGTCAAAGTGTTACTGCTTCAAACGCTCTAATAACTGGCACATTAACCGCTCAGACTATTATAGCACAGTATATCACGTCTTCTACAGAGTTTATTACAGGGTCCACTAAATTCGGTACACAACTTACTGATACTCACCAGTTCACTGGATCAGTTACTGTAACAGGTAGTTTGAGTCTTAATAATGATCCTGTAGTAACACAGACTCCTTATAATACCTTTAGTCAGTCTATTCAGCTTAGAGCAACTAACCTTGAATCTACTGCATCTGTTCTAACATCTGC
>RFZO01000400.1 GCA_009920715.1 Actinomycetota bacterium
TTTAGTACATAAGAAGCAGTTGTAGCAAATGAAGCTGATACTGCTTGAAGTACATAACTAGCGGTTTGTGCATTTCTTACGAATGATGCAGTAGAAGCAAATGAAGCACTTACTGCATTTAGCACATAGCTAGCAGACTGTGCATTTTGAACAAAAGAAGCAGTAGAAGCAAATGATGAGCTAACAGCATTTAAGACATAAGAAGCTGTAACAGCATTTTGAGCCCAACTAGCAGTACCAAATAATGAACCTGTAATATTAGCCGCATTGAGTGATCCTGTTACAGTTAGTGACCCACTTATAACTTGTGAACCTGTTAATGAGTTAGAACCAGTAGTAAGATACTTTCCTTCAATAGTAGTAAGTCTAGTGCTAATAGAACCAGAAGCTGATGCATAACTAGCTGATACTATAGCAAATGATGCTGAAGCTGTTGTAAGTACGCTAGCAGTCGATTCAAGATTAGTTGTTCTAGTAGATAGAGAGGCAGATGTAGTAGCAAAGCTTGAACTAACTAAAGCAAAAGACGCACTAGCTGATGTTAATACAGATGCTGTTGACTCTAAGTTAGTGACTCTTGTAGAAACTGAGCTAGAGAAAGGAGTGAATGTAGCATTAGTTACAACTGGACTATTGTTTACATTCAAACTACCAGTTATACTAACACTACCAGTAAACTGATGTGTATCTGTTAATAAAGTACCAAACTTGGTTGATCCTGTAATGAACTCAGTAGATGATGTAATATATTGAGCAATGATCGTTTGGGCTGTCAACGTGCCAGTGATCAATGCATTAGATGCAGTAACACTTTGTCTAACTAAGAAGCTGTCAGCAGAAGATGCTGTAGCTGCATAAGAAGCAGAAATAGCATTTAATACATAACTAGCCGTCTGTGCATTTTGTGCAAATGATGCAGTTGTAGCAAATGAAGCAGACACTGCTTGAAGTATGTAGCTAGCAGATTGGGCATTTCTTACAAATGATGCAGTAGAAGCAAA
>RFZO01000005.1 GCA_009920715.1 Actinomycetota bacterium
CCGCAGGTCGACCTGCGGGAGGGCGATGCATTCGCATCCCTCGCCGGTCTCGACGAGCCGATAGGTCTGCTGTTCCTTGACGGATGGAAGGGCCTCTATCTGCCACTCCTGCGGATGCTCCAGGACAACCTGGTCCCGGGGGCCCTCGTGATCGCTGACGACACGACACTGCTGCCGGACCTGTGCGCCGACTACCTCGCCCATGTGAGGGGCAATCCCGGGTTGTTCGTGTCGGCACCGCTTCCGGTGGATGACGGACTGGAAGTGAGCGTGGTCCTCCGATGAACGCGCGGACCGAACGCACGATCGCGGACGTCGCCCTGGTTGCAACCTTCGTCGCTTCTTTCCTGACCCACGAGGAAGGGCCGCTTCTGCACTCGGTGGTGTCCCTTGTCTTCACGGTCGTGCTCCTGCATCATGTGAAGCACAACTGGACTGCGTACAGGCGACCGAGGTTCCGATCGAAGCTTGTCGCCAATCACACCGTGGCTGCGCTGATGGTGGCCGCCACGGTGTCCGGGCTGGTCTTCTGGGTCGGGGGTGACGGATACGCGCTCGCCCACGGCCCCCTCTCTGTCGCGGCCGCGGTCGCGGTGGTTCCGCACGTGTGGGTCCACAGGCGGTCGCTGCTCCGTCTCGTGAAGAGGCCGTCGCGTGCGGCACACGCCTCGTAGGTACGGGATTCGTGGGAGGATGGTTCAGGTGACCGACGCTGAGATCGACCTCAATCTGTTGCGCGTCCTCGATGCGCTCCTCGAGCACGGCTCGGTGGCCGGTGCGGCAGAGGCCCTCCATCTCTCGTCGCCGGCCGTGTCCCGGTCCCTCGGTCGCCTCCGCCTCGTCGTGGGAGATCCGCTGTTCGTCCGTGCGGGTCGGTCGCTGGTCCCCACCGACGTCGCCGTCGGCCTCCGCGAACCAGTTCGCCGTGCACTCGACGCTGCCGTGGCGGTACTCAAACCCAGCCTGTCCGCCGACCCGGGGGACATCGAAAGACGATTCGTGATCTGTGCCGACGATGCCATCGTCGCCGCCCTGGCGCTCCCGCTCGTGACGCGATTGCGCGAACGGGCCCCGGGAGTCGACATCAATTTCGTCTCGGACGTGAAGGATGTCATCGGCGGGTTCCGGGCCGCCACCCTCGATCTCCGGATCGATGCCCACGTTGAGACGCATCACGACGTGGTGTCGGAGGTCATTCTCACCGATCGGTTCGTTGCGGCGGTCAGGGACGACCATCCGCTCCTGTCCGGGCGGATGACACCTCAGCGGTATGCCTCGGCACGCCACGTGACGGTGTCCCCCAAGGGGAAGAGGCACGGCCCGATCGATGCCGCCCTCGCGGAACTGGGTCTCGAGAGGGAACACGTGACCACGATCACCAGCTTCGTGGTCGCCGCGCACCTCGTCTCCGCAACGGACCTCGTGGGGTCCCTTCCGTCAACTGTCGTCTCGGTGATGGCGCGAACGTTGCCCATTCGGGCGCTGGAGGTTCCGCTCTCTGTGCCGACATTCGACCTGAACCTCATCTGGCATGTCCGTGATGACCTGGATGCCGCTCACATGTGGCTCCGTGAACAGGTTCTCGAGGTCTTCGGGGAACTTCGGTTGAGGAGCGGGCATCCCGCGGACACGTCTCAAACGACAAACACGAGAGGGAGAAACAAACGGTGAACAGCAAGGAATACGCCATCTCGGCGGTGGCACAGGCACGGTGCATCTCGGTGACGACGTTCAAGCGGGACGGCACACCGGTCGCAACGGCCGTCTGGTTCAACATCATCGACGGCAGGATCCTCTTCACGACGGAGGCGGGTGCCTGGAAGGTGAGGAGAATCCGGAACAATCCCAATGTCCAGTTCGCGGTGTGCACCCAGCGGGGCAAGGTGACCGGTCCCGTCTTCACGGGGACAGCCCGGGTCCTGCCGAAGGACGAGCTCGGCCCGGTGATGGCCGCGAAGAAGAAGCGCTACTTCCTCGCCCGGCTAGTGACCGCGTTGCCGGGAAAGAAGGACCAGGTGGCCGTCGAGATCAGCCCCGACAACTAGGGCAGCACAGCGCTCCCGCCGTGCTCACCGCGGGTGGGTGACGCTGGATTCCTCGATGTGACGGTTCGCGATGCGCAACCGAGCCACGCCCGTCGCGCCGTCCCTGGCACGGGTGACGTTCGCGAGGTGGGTCCAGCCCTCCGGGTGGTCAGAGGCATCATGGGTGATCCGGATGACCGTGTAGCTGGTGTAGGTCTCGCCGGCGCCCGACACGTCGGCGAACACGGCGTCCTCGAGGAAATCCTCTACACGGGTGAGCTCCGACAGGAGCCTGAAGTAGTCGTCCATTGGGGGACCGTTCCGCCGTGAGGCAGGCTCAGGCGAAGTCCGGGATCTTCCAGCTGACGATCTGCAGGATGGCCAGCTGCGTGCGGTGGGAGAGTTCGTTGGACGTGAGAAGGGCCTCCACCCTGTTGCGCACGGTCTGCAGCGGGAGGGAGAGCGTCTCGGCGATGTCCGCATCCGTCAGGCCGCTCGCGATGAGGTCGGCGACATCGGCGTCGACTGCGGTGGGGTAGGAGAGCTCCCGTGCCAGGAGACCCGGCTCGAGATCGAGGCTGGCGAGGGACGGGTGGTCGTACAGCGACACATCGCCGGCCGCGACCGCCGCCAGATGGGTGGACACCGCGTCGGCGTGCTGGTCCACCGCGACGACACCGTCGTACCCGTACTGGAGCGCCCGGACAACGTGCACACGGGAGGGTGCGGGTGCGGCGACCACGTAGGAGGGCTCTGCCGACCCGTCGATGCAGGAACGGATCATCCGGGCGAGATTGAACCAGTCCACGGGGAACATGAAGACGTCCACAGCGGATGACCTGAGAGCGTCGATCGACTCCCGTCCGGTCGTGGCAACCCCGACGATCTCCACCGCGGGGGACACCGCAAGCTGCTCCACCGTGCTGTCAAGGACCGACCCCGGGCCGTTGCCCACCACTATCCGCAGCATTGTTCCTCCGTCGGGTCTGGTGCGACCCCTCGAGGCGCAGTTGTCGGTGCTCGACGAACAGTACCCACGCGCCGCTCCGCGCGGAGTGACCGCCCCGCTGGCGGTACTGAGGTCCCGACTAGGTTTGCGCCATGGCAGTTCAGTTCGGTGTGCATCTCGGTCCCCAGAATGCGTCGGTGGCGGACCTGCGTTCGCTGTGGAAGTGGTTTGACTCCGCGGGAATGGACTGGATCTCCCTGTGGGACCACATCTACGAGGCCCCGCCCGCAGGCGGCACCCAGGCGCACTTCGAGGCGTTCTCGATGCTCGGGGCACTGGCGGCCGACACTGTGCATGCGCGTCTCGGCTGTCTCGTGTTCTGCTCGCAGTACCGCAACATCGGCGTCCTCGCGAAGGGCGTCATCTCCGTCGACCACATCTCGGGGGGACGCTTCGAGATGGGGCTCGGCAGCGGCTGGCACGACCAGGAGGCCAGGGCCTTCGGCCTTGACTGGCCGTCACAGGGCGGCCGGTTCAAGGTCATGGAGTCCCAGCTGCAGGCGCTCGAGAAGTGGCGCCGGGGCGAGCGGGTCACGCAGTCATCGCCCGGCGTGGAGCTTTCCGACGCGGCCATGGTGCCGGGGCCGATGGGTGCGATGCCGATATGGATCGGCGGTGTGGGACGGGAGAAGACGCTCCGCATGGCCGGCCGCTACGCGGACGGCTGGAACGCCGCCTACGTCCCGCCCGCCGAGTACCGAGAACTGAACGGCATCCTCGACGACTGGTGCGCGAAGGCCGGGCGCGAACCGTCGCAGGTGGAGCGCAGCATCAACCTGTCGTACGGCCTCAGCAAGGACGACGTGTCGGTGGTGAAGGACCACCTGCGCACCCAGTGGGGCGCCGGCGCTGACCGGATCATCCAGGGGTCGCTCCTCGGCCGGCCGGCGGACGTGATGGAACAGGTTGCTGCGTTCGTCGACTCGGGCGCCCAGCTCGTGAACATCGCCATCCGCCCCCCGTGGGATCTCGACGTCCTGACCGAGTACGTGGAGCAGGTCGTGCCGGCCATGCGGAGGGAATGGTCGTAGGCTCGCCGTCATGAAAATCGGCGTACAGCTACACCCCCAGGCAACATCACTCAACGACATCCGCGCCGCGTGGCGTGCCGCAGACGCCATGGGTGTCGACTCCATCTGGGTGTGGGACCACTTCTACCCGCTCTACGGCGACCCTGATGCCGCCCATTTCGAGGCGTACACGCTGCTCGCGGCAATGGCGGCGGACACCTGCCACGCCCGCATCGGCGCGCTCGTCACCTGCTACTCGTACCGCAACGCCCATCTGCTCGCCGACATGTCGCGCACCATCGACCACATCTCGAACGGTCGGTTCGTTCTCGGCATCGGCTCCGGGTGGTTCGAGCGCGACTACAACGAATACGGCTACGAGTTCGGCACGGCCCCCGGGCGCCTGAAGTTGCTGGGGGAGGGAATCCCCGTCATCAAGGAACGGCTCGCGAAGCTGAACCCCGGCCCCGTGAACGGATCGATCCCGCTGATGATCGGGGGCAGCGGCGAGAAGGTCACGCTGCGTCTCACCGCCCAGCATGCGGACATGCACAACACCTTCGGCCCCCTCGACCACTTCCGGGGAAAGATGGAGGTGCTCGACAGATGGTGCGCCGAGCTCGGGCGTGACCCGCGGGCCATCGAGCGCACGGTTGCCCTGTCGCCGGCCGACCTGGGGGACATCAATGCCTACGAGGACGCAGGTGCCGACCACGTCATCGTCATGACCGGGCATCCCTACGACCTCTCCGCCGTGGAGAAGGTGCTCGGCTCGCCCTGACACCCCACGGGCCGCGTCGCGGGCCCGGCGCAGCATCCGGTGACTCGTTCTGCCCGTTCGGCACGGCCGCCGCGCGGCGCGCTCGGCTACGGTGCGGGCACGAGCGATGGGGGAAGCATGAAACTCGAGACCGTTCTGTACGAGGTGGCGGACGGCATCGCCACGGTCACGCTCAACAGGCCGGAGGCCATGAACGCGTGGACGCCGCAGTTGAGCGACGAGCTGACCATGGCGCTCGGTGCCGCCGACACCGACGACTCAGTCAGGGTCATCGTCATCACCGGCGCGGGCAAGGCGTTCTGCGCCGGTGCCGACCTGAGCGGCGGTGAGGACGGCTTCCGCGGCGGTGAGGCAAGCACGTACGACGGACCGCGCCGCTGGCCCCACCACACGTCGAAGCCCGTCATCGCCGCGATCAACGGCCATGCTGTGGGCGTGGGCATCACGTACCCGATGCTGGCTGACATCCGCGTCGCGAGCGAGACGGCAAAGATCCAGTACGCCATGGTGCGCCGCGGGATCCTCCCGGAGCTGGGGTCCCACGTGATTCTCCCGCGCATCCTCGGGTTCTCGCGTGCCGCCGAGCTGCTCCTCACCGGCCGGATGCTCTCGGGGGCCGAGGCCGCGGATCTCGGGCTCGTCTCCCGGGCTGTGCCCGCCGACCAGGTGCTGCCCGTGGCCATGGAGATCGCCCGTGACATCGCCACCAACACCGCGCCGGTGTCGGTGGCGCTCGTGAAGCGCATGCTGTGGGAGGGGCTGAACACCGGCATCGACGAGATGATTGCGGCGGAGGGCCGCATCATCAACAAGCTCGCGTCCTCGCCCGATTCGGTGGAGGGCGTGCGCGCGTTCTTCGAGAAGCGCACGCCGCAGTGGGCTATGTCGGTGAACGACGATGCCCCCGTCTACCGAGCACTCGGCAGGGGCTAGGGTGCGACCATGCTGACTGCGAACCTGAACGGCACGACCATCGCGTACGAGGACACCGGGGGCAAGGGGCCCGTTGTCATCCTCAGTCACGGATTCCTCATGGACCACTCCATGTTCGACGCCCAGGTGGCGGCGTTGCGCGGCACCCACAGGGTCATCACCTGGGACGAGCGCGGCTTCGGCGGCACCCACGCGCCCGGTGACTTCACCTACTGGGACTCGGCGAACGACGTGCTCGCGCTCATGGACCATCTCGGCATCGAGCGCGCGGTGGTCGGCGGCATGTCGCAGGGTGGGTTCCTGTCGCTGCGGGTGGCTCTCACGGCACCCCACCGCGTGGAGGCGTTGATTCTCCTCGACACGCAGGCGGGCACCGAGGATCCGTCCACCATCGAGCCGTACAACCAGCTGCACGCCGCGTGGGTGGAGCACGGTTCCGCAGCGGTGCAGGACGTCATCGCCGGCATCATCCTCGGTCCGGGTGAGTGGTCGGATTGGTTCGCCAAATGGGCGGCCCTCCACCCCGAGCAGTTCACCCGTGCGTTCGGCTGTCTCATGCACCGCGACGACATCACCGGTCGTCTGGGGGAGATCACCTGTCCGGCCCTCATCGTGCACGGAACCGCCGACGTCGCCATCCCCATGGAGAAGGCGGAGGTCCTGCGGGACGGCATCGCCGGCCCCACCACGCTCGTTCCGGTGGAGGGCGGGCCCCATGCGGCCAACATGACCCACTCCGAGCAGGTCAACAACGCGATCGTCCGGTTCTTGTCCGCGCTCTCCTGACTGCGAAAATGGCCCCCGCGCCGCCGTGGCGCGACTGGGGGACACCATGCCGTTGGAACTTGATTTCGGACCCGCCGCCGAGGCCTTCCGCACCGAGGTGCGCGCCTGGCTGGAGGCGAACAAGCCCGCCGAGCTCGTCGGTGTGAATGCCGACGAGGCACAGCGCGGCCAGCACCCCGCACTCAGCGCGTGGGCGAAGAAGCTGACCGAAGCCGGCTACATGTGCGTCGGATGGCCGAAGGAGTACGGCGGCCGCGGTCTCACCGGCGTGGAGGTGGCGGTGCTGAACGAGGAGTTCGCCCGCGCGAATGTCCCGCGCATCACGCGGGGCATGGGGGAGTGGCTCGTGGGCCCGTCCATCATCGTGTGGGGCACCGAGGAACAGAAGCGTCGCTTCCTGCCGCGCATCGTCGACGGCACCGACCGGTACTGCCAGGGCTTCTCGGAACCCGACGCGGGATCCGACCTCGCGTCGCTGAAGACGCGCGGCGTCATCGACGGTGACGAGGTGGTCATCACCGGCCAGAAGGTGTGGACCTCTGGTGCCACGGAGGCGAACATGATGTTCTGCCTGTGCCGCACTGACCAGGACGCCCCGAAGCACGCCGGCATCTCCTACGTGCTGCTCCCGATGTTCAAGGAGGACAAGTCGACGAACGGCATCGAGCTGCGCCCGATCCGTCAGCCGCACGGGGCGTCGCACTTCACCGAGACATTCCTCACCGAGTCGCGGGCACCCGTCGACAACATCATCGGCGGCATGAACAACGGCTGGCGCGTCACCATGACCACCCTCGGCAACGAGCGCGGCGGGAACGCCACCACCCAGCACGTCGAGTTCACCAAGCAGTTCTGGGCCGCCGTGAAGATGCTGCAGGCCTCCGGCAAGGCGAAGGACCCGTTGATCCGCCAAGAGCTGGCCTGGGCCTACAGCCACGTGGAGATCATGCGGTTCAACGGCCTGAAGGTGCTGTCCGAGGTGATCGCACGCAAGGAGCCGGGTCCCGGCGCGTCGGTGAACAAGATGTTCTGGTCGGAGTACGCCCAGAAGTTCTCGGAGCGCATGATGAACGCCCGCGGCGCCGACGCGATGCTGGCGGCCAACGAGCCCGGCCAGCCCTTCGCGGTGGACCGCTGG
The DNA here is from genome assembly GCA_009920715.1 of Actinomycetota bacterium. GTDB lineage: Bacteria > Actinomycetota > Acidimicrobiia > Acidimicrobiales > Ilumatobacteraceae > UBA2093. The sequence continues at coordinate 7,682 of RFZO01000005.1, forward strand.
ACGTCGATGTTCTTCCAGCACCGTTCCTCCACGATCTGGGGCGGCACCGCGCAGGTGCAGCGCAACATCGTGGGCGAGAGGGTGCTGGGGCTCCCGAAGGAGCCGGGCCAGAAAGGCTGACCCGGCCCCTCCGCGGGGGTCACATCTCCTCTTCGGCGTCCTTGCCGGTCTCGAAGAAGTCCTTCGCGTCGGTCTGCATGCCCATGCGCTTCTTGTCACGGAAGTTCATGGTGGCGCGTGACATCGACCGCATCGCCGCGCGTGAGTTCATGGCGTCGGCCTTCCACGCAGACGTGGCGCCCTGGTCGTAGCCGAAGCGGGCGGCGTCGGCGTACGCATCCAGTCCGGCAGAGAGGAACACGAACTGCCATCCGTCGGCCGTGCGCTCCGCGATCAGGTTGCGCACCTGCTCGAGGTTGTATTCGTGGGACTGGTTCTCCTCACCGTCGGTGATGGTGACGAAGATGATGTCGTCCTTCGGCCGGCCGGTGGCCACGCGCGCCTGCTGGTCGACCATGACCCGCCCGATCGCGAGTCCGGTGGCGTCCAGCAGGGGAGTGCCGCCCCGCGGAACGTACGAGTGGCGGTCGAGAGAGACCGCCTCCGAGATGGGTGCCCCCCAGACGACCACCTCCTGGGGATCCTGCGAGTCGAACAGGATGATCGAGATGCGGGCGTCAGAGCCGTTCTGCTGCTGCTCGGTGAGGAAGGTGTTGAACCCGCCGATCACGTCGTTGACGATTGACGACATCGACCCCGACCGGTCCAGGAGGACCGCGATGTGGGTGCCGTTCGCTGCGGGCTGGTGGTTGGTGTTCTGTGTCATGAGTGTCTCCTTGTCTCTCAACCCCGACCGTCGGGGTTTGAGTAAAGGACACTATAACCAGAACGTGTGTCAATCCTTCCGGGGTGACGACCGGAACCGGATGGGGGGTGTGATCTCCTTGGCTCTGCCCGCCCGGTACAGCATGGGGGGCCGGCCGGGTGTGGGCTGGTCGGAGGACATCACCCCGAGGGGCTGGACGAAGTTCTTGGTGAGCTCGACCTTGCGCCGGAAGTTGGCCGCGTCGACCTCGTCCTGGAGGAAGGCCTCATAGACCATCCTCAGGTCCGACATGGTGAACTTGGGCTGGCAGAAGCTGACGGCAATGGGGGTGTCCTCCAGCATGGAGAATGCCCGTGCCCTGGCATCAGCGATGATGCGGTGGTGGTCGAACTCCAGCACCCTTGAGGCCTGAAGCTGCCGGTAGGGCATGAACCGGGCCTCGACGGAGTGCTTGATGGGTGCGATCTCGCCGGGGTGGGGCAGCAGGGCCAGATAGGCGATGGAGAAGGCCCTCCAGCGACTGTCCCGCCCGGGGTCGCCGTAGGCACCCACCTGGTGGAGGTCCTTGTGACGCAGGCTTATGCCAGTCTCCTCGTGCACTTTCCGCAGGGCGGTGTCCTCCAGGGGTTCCCCCTCCTTGACGGCGCCGCCGGGGAGCGCCCACCTGTTGGAGGAGGCATCAGGTCGGCGCATCACCAGCACCTCGAGGCGGTCCTTCGGGGCGATCTCGCGGTCCGGGTTCACGGTCAGCACGACCGTGTCGACATAGACGTAGAAGTCCATCTGGATTTTTCTCTCGTGCTTCGGCATGCCCACAGTGTGCCACCCCCGGGTGTCATGTTTGGGTCAAAGGCTCCCTTTTCGACGTTCGGGTGGCCGGAGACGCGGGAATAACACGGATACGGGCCTTGTTCACACACCCCTCCGTTATAGTGCGGAGTACCTAAACCCCCGGCCCCGGCCGGACCGATTGCCCACAGGAGCCCAATGACCACTGATTCCACCCGTTCCCCCCTCAGCCCGCACCGCGCCTCGTACACCCAGCAATTCCGGGCGGTCGGAGCACTCCTCGGGGCCGCAATCGGCGACGCCCTCGGTGCCCCCTTCGAGTTCAAGGCGGGAGGACTGTTCAGCGCCAGGTTCCCCGAACCCGTCATCGGCGGTGTGGGCGAGATGATCGGCGGTGGCGGATTCGGATGGGCCCCCGGTGAGTTCACCGACGACACCCAGATGGCCATGGCACTCGCGGAATCACTCATCAGGAACGACGGGCTGGACCTTGACGACTTGTGGGAGCGTTTCCGTGCGTGGGCCCAGTCGGCCAAGGACGTGGGCATCGTCACCAGCATCGTGTTGTCCCGCGATTCCCGCCACGGCGCGGCCGAGCACGGGCACGAGGCCACCAACGGTCGCAGCGCCAGCAACGGGTGCGTGATGCGCGTGGCGCCCGTCGGCATCATCGGGGCGCGCCTGGGCTCGGACAGCACAATTGCGCTGGCTGCCGAACAGGCCCGCCTGACCCACTTCGACCCCGCCGCCGCCGTCGGGGCTGCGCTCGTGGCCGAGCTGATCCGGCACATCATCGTCACCGGCGAGTTCCGGGGGGTCGCCGAGGCCGTTCTCGACAGGTTCGCCGCGGAGGGTCATTTCGACGCTGCCGTCGTGGACGGGTACAGACCATTCGTGGCCGGGTCGTTCGACCCGCTCGCGCCGGGACTGCCCGGCAACGGTTCCGTGTGGACCACGGTCGGCCAGGCGCTGTGGGCCGTGCGCACCACGTCCACGTTCGAGCAGGCGATGCGCACCGTGATCGATCTTGGCGGCGACACTGACACGGTTGCAGCTGTCACCGGCAGCATCGCGGGCGCTCTCCACGGCGTGCAGCGCATTCCCGTGCGCTGGACCACCTACGTGCACGGGTATCTCCGCATGCCCGACGGCAGCCAGAAGGAGTACCGCATGCAGGACCTGATCGACGTCGCACGGATGCTCGTCGGCAAGGAGACATCGCGCATGTCGTACGTGGAGCCGCCCGTCGGGCCCCTGAAGGTGCACCCTGACGGCGTCCACGCGGCGAACCTCGACGGTGCGGCTCGCGCACCGCGCGACCACGCGGTGGTCACGCTGTGCATGCCCGAGGACAGGTTCCTCCAGCACGTCAACCGGCGCCAGATCTTCATCCGTGACAAGGAGAACCCCGCCAACGAGGACCTCCTGTTCGTCGTCCGCGACGCGGTGGAGGCGATCGATGCGTTCCTCGCCGAGGGCCGCGAGGTCGTCGTGCACTGCCACGGCGGCCGCAGCCGCACCGGGCTGGTGCTGAAGGCCTGGTACATGTCGCGTCACGGTGCGAGCCACGACGAGGCGCACGCATGGCTGCGCGGCAGGTGGGAGCACTACGAGACGTGGACCCAGTCCTTCTGGGATTTCCTGGAGGACGAGTGGACCGCGCACGTTGCGGGGAAGAGGGCCTGACACCGTGATCGACATCATGGAGGCCGAGGAGGCGGTGCTGTCCTACCTCGACAAGATCGCCTGCATCGACACCGACATCGACGAGTTCGGCGAGGAGTCCGAGCCGTCCTTCCCGTTGCGCTTCATCACGCACGAGAACGCAGTCACCTGCACGGCCACTCTCTACACGCGCTTCAACGGTGCGGTGGTGCTGCGGATCGATGCCGACGTGGCGGAGACCGACGACAGCGCGTCGATCCGCCAGTGGGCCCTCGACGCTCCCGGTCAGTTGCCCTACGTGCAGATCCGCTACGAGCGCGATTCCGGGGCGGGCAGGGCCAGGCTCACGGCGACCCACTCACTGTCCGTCGACCATCTCTCGCGGTTCGTGCTGGAGCAGGTGGTGTCCTCGTTCGACTTCATCGTGCCCCAGTGGGTCACGAAGGCCGGGCAGGTGGAGGCAGTGGCGGAGATGAACGCCCAGCGCCAGCGCCAGCGCATCGAGGACGCCGCCCGGGCCGGCGCGGAGGAGGACCACAGCGACGACTCCGAGGACCCGTTCGGCCTCGACGAGGACGCACCCACCACCGCGACAACCGTGCACGAGGCGAAGGGAATCGACGCTGTCCTGTCCGAACTGGCGGCGCTCATCGGTCTCGAACCCGTGAAGAGGCTGGTGCGCGATCTCGCCCACGTGCAGCAGGTCGCCTCCCTGCGCGAGCGGGCCGGGCTGAGGCCGTTGCGTCCGTCGCCGCACCTGGTGTTCACGGGCAACCCCGGCACGGGGAAGACCACCGTGGCGCGTCTCATCGGGCGTCTCTACAAGGAGATGGGACTTCTCCGCCGGGGGCACGTGGTGGAGACCGGCCGGCAGGGATTGATCGGCGGCTACGTGGGGCAGACGGCCATCAAGACCGCCGAGGTGCTGAAGTCGGCGGAGGGCGGTGTGCTGTTCATCGACGAGGCGTACTCCCTCGCGGTCGGACACCATCTCGACTACGGCAAGGAGGCCATCGAGACGATCCTCGCCCACATGGAGAACCACCGCGGCGAGATCGCGGTGGTGGTGGCGGGATACCCGGACAAGATGAAGGACTTCCTCGCCATGAACCCGGGCCTCGCCAGCCGCTTCGACCACACGCTCCAGTTTCCCGACTTCTCGAACGAGGAGCTCGTGGAGGTGTTCGAGCTGTTCGCGTCCGCGCACGATTACGTCGTCACCCCCGCCGCCCGACAGCACCTCGCCGCACTCGTGCGCAGGTGGCCCCGGTCGGCCACGTTCGCGAACGCACGCGAGGTGCGCAAGCTCTTCAACGACGTGGTGATGCTGCACTCGGCTGCAGTGGTGGAGGGCGGCATGAGCCTCGGCACGGGGCTCGTCGAGATTCATCCCTGTCACTTCCCCGAGGAGAACGGGTTGGTGGGGGCGGGTTCGTCCCGCCGTTTCGGCTACGTCTGACCCGGCGGGCACGGCCCCGTCCGCAGACCGCATGGCGCGGCGCAGCACGGGCCCGAAACTAGGGTCGCATCGTGCGAACCGGTGCGATCAGGCGGCTTGACGAACGTCTGCATCCCCGCGGGGATGCTGTCGCCGGCACCGCATCAGGAGCACTACAGCGAAGAGTTGTCCTCGCGGCGGCCGCCGTGGCCGGGTTGGTGTCCCTCATGGTGGCACTGCGTCAGCACGGACCCACGGTGCACCCTGACGAGTGGGGTTTCCTGCTGAACGGTCGGGTGATCATGGGGCATTCCGAGGCCCAGATCCCCACCGGCAGCTTCTACCCGGCCGGGTTCGGCTTGGTCACGGGTCCGCTCGCCGAGATCACCGGCTCGCTGGCCGGCGCCTACAGGGGGACACTGATCGTGAACTTCCTGCTGTGCGTGCTGGTGGGGGTGACCGCTCACCGTGTGGCGCGCCGGGTGTTCGGGGCGGGGGAGACCACGGCCACGGTTGCAGGGGCACTCGCGTTCGTCGTGCCCGGCACCATCGTGACGAGCCTGTTCGCATGGCCCGAGACGGCCGCCCGTCTCGCGTTCCTGCTGTTCGTGCTCGGCTTCCATTCAGTCGCGCGCGACAGGCGGCCCGCCAGGATGATCGTCCTCGGTTTCGCGGTGGGGCTCATGCCGGCACTGCACGGCAGGTTCACGCTGGTGCTGCCGGTTGTCTGCCTGGTGTTTTTGGCGTGGGGGCTGAGACGGGATGTGTCCCGCGTCGCGGCGGTCACCGCGTGCGCGGCGACAACCGCGGGATACGTGCTCAGTTACCTGCTGAACAGGTTCGTGAAAGGGGCGCTGTACGGGGCCTCCTACGACCAGGAGAACAGGTTGCTGCGCAGGCTGGTCGACCCGTCGCTGTGGCCCGCCCTCCTGCGCACGATGACCGGCCAGAGCTGGTACCTGGTGGCAACCTCGGGCGGTCTCGTGGCCGTGTCCGCGGCGTGGATGGTGTCGCGGGTGCGCGCCGAAGGCGGCCTGCGCACGGTCCGCACCGATGCGGCACGGTTGACGTGCCTCGTGGTGGTGGCGAACACGCTGCTCCTCGTGTTCACCGGCGGACTGCAGCTGCTCTTCGGCAACCGCGGTGACCACCTCATCTACGGGCGGTACGTGGAGATACTCGTGCCCGTGCTCATCGTCGCCGGGTGCGCGGCTCTCGAGCATTCGAGGCTGCTCTCGTTGAGGGCGTGGCTGGCGGGCTCAGTTGCCATCGTGGGTGTGGCCCTTCTGTACGTGCTCATCGACATGGGTGACGGTGTGAAAGGGGGATGGTCCCGCAACGACATCGTCTTCCCGAACATCGTCGGCACCGACGCGATGCGCTACCTCGTCACCCCCGGGCTGGTCACCTTCGGCATCGCGTTCGCGCTCGCGGGCGCGGTGCTGTGGTGGGTGTTCCGGAGGGGCGGCATGTGGGCACCCGTGCTGATGGTCGTGCTCCTCGCCGCGGGGTCGTCGTGGTCCGCGCAGCGCAGCATCTTCAGCCGAACCGACGACCTGCGCGCGACCAAGGCCACGGTGGAGTTTGTGCGGCAGTCAGGAGGCACGCTGATCGGGTTCGACGAGGGGGTCCGTAACGACCGCTCGTACTACTACCTGCGCTACAAACTGCACCCGGTGGCCCTCGTCAGGTTCGACATCTCGGGACCCGACGCCGTCATCCCGGCTGAGTACTCGTGCGTGTACGGCTTCCCGAACAAGCCCCCGTCGGACGGGGAGTGGCGCATCGTCGCCGATGAGATACCCCTCAAACGGGTACTGTGGCAACGGACCGGCACCGACCGTTGTTGACGAAGAAGGCGAACGAGCAATGACCACCTACGCCCCCGACGAATGCGACGTCAGCGTCGTGCTGCCCATCTACAACGAGAAGGGTCACCTGCGCGCAGAGATCGACCGCATCAGGGCGGCGCTCGAGAAGTCCAGGTATTCGTTCGAGTTGATCGTGGTGGACGACGGCTCGAACGACGGCTCGGAGGCCGAGCTCTCCCGCATCGAGGGCATCACGCTCATCACCCACCGCCGCAACCAGGGCTCGGGTGCGGCACGCCGCACGGGCACCACCGCGGCGCGCGGCCGCGTGGTCGTGTGGACCGACGTCGACATGACCTACCCGAACGACCTCATCCCCGAACTGGTCGACTCCATGGAGGGCCTCGACCACGTGGTCGGGTGGCGCCAGACGGAGGAGGGCACGCACAAGCTGCTCCGCACGCCCGCCAAGTGGGTCATCCGGAAGCTCGCCAGCTTCCTGTCCGAGACCGACATCAAGGACCTCAACTCCGGCCTGCGGGCGTTCCGCCGCGACGTGGCCATGCAGTACGTGCACGAACTCCCGAAGGGCTTCTCGTGCGTGACCACGCTGACAATGTCCTTCCTGGGCAACGGGTACAGCATCGGCTTCTTCCCGATCGAGTACTTCCCCCGCGCCGGCCGCAGCAAGTTCCACTGGCTTCGCGACACCCGCCGCTACATCCTGCAGGTCATACGGATGACCCTCTCGTACAACCCGCTGAAGGTGTTCCTGCCCGTGGGCCTGGTGCTGCTCGCCATCGGTTTCGTGAAGCTCGGTTTCGACTGGGCCGAGCGGGACTTCAGGCTGGCGGCCAACACGCTGCTCATCTTCTTTGCCGCGCTCCAGGTCATCACCGTGGGGTTGCTCGCCGACCTCGTCGTGCGGGCGACGAAGTCCCCGAACTCTGTCCCGCCGGCCTGATCCATGCGCATCGCGATCGTCGGCGCCGCGCTGTCGGCGAACAAGGGTGCCGCGGCGATGCTCGAGTCGGTGATGGCGCGCCAGCCCGACGTGTCCGGGCCGTGCACGTTCGACATTCTCACCACGTACCCCGGCGCCGACGCGCCGCTGGTTCCGGCAGGTGCACACGCCCGCATCGTGGGGCTTCAGCCCCTTCGGCTGGCGCTGGTGGAGATCCCCGTGGCGTTGCTCGCCCGGCTCGCGCGGCTGCTCCGCCTGCCGCTCGGGTGGGTGCGTACCCGGGCGTGCCGGGCAATCCTCGATGCGGACGTGGTCGTCGACGTCGCGGGCATCAGCTTCGCCGACGGGCGCGGCATCCCCATCACCGTCTACAACGCGCTGATGACGGGACTGCCCTTGCTGCTCGGGACACCCACGGTGAAGGCGGCGCAGGCTCTCGGTCCCTTCGCGAACCCCGTGAACAGGGTGCTCGCGCGACTGGTGCTGCCCCGGCTCGCCGCGGTCTGTGCGCGCGGTGCCCGCACCAGGGAGCATCTCGATTCTCTCGGCCTCCGCAACGTCACGGACGTGGCGGACCTTGCGTTCTCGCTGGACGAGGCCGCGGCCCTGCCCCCGGAAGCCTCGGCCGGGGTTGCGGGGGCAGTCGCGGGCACCGGCGGCCAGTACGTCGTGGTGATGCCGAGTTCGGTGGTGAGGAAGCTGTTCGAGGCCACGGGCGGCGACTATGTCGGGGCCGTCGTGGATGTCGTCCGCGGAATCAGGGAACGCACGGGCCTCGCCGTCGTGATCGCGCCCCACAGCTACCGCGACGGCCAACCGGAGGGACGCATGAACGACGGCCCGGTGTGCAGGGAGGTCGCCGGGCGTCTCTCCGGTGACGCCGGCACCGCGGGCATCGACATGGCCCTCACGGCGGGTGAGCTGCGCAGGCTGGTCTCCGGATCGCGCGTGCTCGTGACCAGCCGTTTCCACGCGATGATCTCGGGTCTGGCCACGTGCACACCGACCGTCGTGGTGGGGTGGAGCCACAAGTACCGCGAGGTGCTCGACGATTTCGGCCTCGCCGACATGGGAATGGATTCCTCGGCCCTCTCGGACCCCGCGAAAGTGGTGGATGCGGTGGTCGACTGCGCCGGTCGTCGCGACGCGATCTCCGCGCGGATCGCGGCCGGCCTGCCCGCCGTGAGGGAGAAGTCGCTGCGGAACTTCGACGTCATCGCGGGGGCAGTCAGGTGAACGTGACCGCGGACCTCAGCGGGGTGATCTCGTCCGGCATGTGCATCGGGTGCGGCGCGTGCGAGATGGCCGACGGGTCGGTGAAGGTGCAGTTGAACCCGCGCAGCCTCATCTACGAACCGTCGTCGGCGGGCGGGGCGGCGGCCGCGGCGGTCTGTCCCGCGGTGTCCGTGGACTACCGCGGGCTCCAGGAGTACCTCTTCCCCGGTGCCGAGGCCGGTCCCTACGGTGTGGTGCGTTCGGTGCACCTGGCCCAGAGCACCGACACGGAACGCAACGTGAAGGCGAGCTCGGGTGGGCTCATCAAGGAGATTCTCCGGTCGCTGCTCTCCTCGGGGGACATTGACGGTGTGATTGCACTTGACCACGTCGACGGAATCGAGTTCGCGGCGCGTCTGGTGACCGACCCTGACGACGTCGACAACCTGCCCGGCAGCATCTACCACAACCTCTTGCAGACACCCGCCCTGAAGTTGCTGAGGGACACGCCGGGGAGGCTGGCTGTCGTGGCCATCCCGTGCCAGCTGGAGGGCCTGTACTCGTGGGTCCGCGCCAACGCACCCGAACTGCGGGAAAAGATCGTGATGACCATCGGGCTGCTGTGCGGGTGGCAGTACTCGCACCACAGCATCAACGCGATGGGTGAGTACCTCGGGTACGACCCCGCCGACATCGCCGACATCTCGTACCGCGGCGGCGGGCCGGTGGGCAAGCTCACCGTGCGCACCCGCGACGGGTCGGAGTACTCCGCCAGCAGACGGGTCGACTTCGGGTACCAGGTGGCGTTCGACCGGCATTTCAACACCACCAGGTGCCACGTGTGCGTGAACCACGGCAACTTCCTCGCCGACCTGGTCGTGGGGGACGCGTGGCTTCCCAGCACCGTGTTCACGAAGACGGGCATCAGCCTGGTGGTGTGCCGCACGCCGTTCTCCGAGTCCGTTCTCTCGCGTCTGGTGTCATCGGGTGCGTGCATCGCGACTCGTGTGACCGACGAGGAGATCCGCGAGTCGCAGACCGACCGGGTGGTGTTCGGCGAGTTCGCGTACGCCTATGCCGAGCACCTGCGCCGTCTCGGGGGCCACGTGCCCGAGCTGCGCGGCCCGAACGAGGGCCACGGCACGCCGAAGCCGCGCCGTCAGGTCGCAAAGTTCCACCGCGAGCTCGTGCGCAAGCAGGCCCTCATGGCCGCCAGGCGTTACCGCTACATGAAACTACGCAAGGCCACGCTCGAGCTGCGCGGCTACGTGATGCGGTACGTGCGCTGGTTCCTGGTGCGCATCCTGCGGGTCAAGAGCCTCAGCGGTCGCCGCAGGGAGATCCCCCGCGAGCAGCTGTCCGGGTTCCGCTGACGGTCAGCGCCCAGGCGCCCCGGACGACGAACGCGCGACGATCGTCGACGCGGCCGCGCCTGCGAGGTCGACGCAGATGAAGACCACGCGGCTGACGAGAGCGAGGGAGACCGCCAGCGGTGCACCCACGGTTGCGCCCGCGAGCGCGGTGAACACCGACTCGCGGACACCGATCCCGCCGGGGACGCCGGGCACGAGGAAGCCGACGAGCCACGACGCGGATGTCACGAAGAGCATCTCGACGATTCCGATCCGCGCGCCGAACGCGGAAGCGGTGACCGACGTGCTGAGGGACATGAGCACCCACGCGGGGACGTGCACGGCCGTGAGCCGCACGAAGTCCGTCCGTCCGGGCAGGGACAGTTCGCGGCCGGTGACCCTTCCGGCGACGGAAGCGACCCGCTGCGTGACGGCGCGCGAGCCGAGAACGAAGGTGCCCGCCGCGAGGGCGACGAGGGCGAGGAAGCCGATCACGGGCCGCGACCAGGAAAGAAGCGAGCCGGCTGCCACGGCGACGACAGCGGCCGAGTAGGTGGTGACCAGGGAGAGGCCGGTGGCGCGGTACGCGGCCCCGCGCTCCACGCCGCCGCGGACGGCCAGTTCGGCACGGCCCACGATGGGCCAGATGCCGCCCGGAACGTACTTGCCCAGTTGTCCGACGAAGTACCAGGACATCGCCCTCCGTGCGGGTGCCTCGTGGCCTCGGGTCCGCAGCATCCATGTCCAGAGCGCGCCGATGGACGTCATGGCGGCGAGGCCAAGCAGGAGGCTGAGGATGAGCCGGGTGGTGTCAAGGCCCGACAGGGCGTCGGCCACTTCGTCCCGCCGGGTGAAGAGCGTGCGGGCCACGAACACGACCCCTGCGATGCCCACGAGGGTGCCGAGCAGGGGGAGAAGGCGCCGGCGCATGAACTGTCGCGCTGTCGGGCCCACGGGGCAAGGTTACGCCCGCGGGGTTGGAACGGGCCGACTTCCCTCGGCAAGGATGGAAGGGACGCAAAGGGGGAGTCAATGTCAATGACAGCCGACCAGGCAGCAGCGGTCTTCTACACACCGGAGGCGTACGCGGACGAGGATCTCTTCGAGAGGGCGTGTGCCTTCCTCCGCGAGAACTCTCCCGTGCACCTCGTGGAACATCCCGACGGCGAGGTGAACCCGTTCTGGGTCATAACGAGGCACGCCGACGTCCTCGAGATCGAGCTGCACAACAACATCTTCCTCAACGAGCCGCGGCCGGTCCTCGGGCCCGCAGAGAGCGACAGGCGGAACGCGGAGAACGGGCACATGCTGCGGACGCTCATCCACGTGGACGACCCGGAGCACCGGGAACTGCGCGGCGTGACGAGCGAGTGGTTCCTCCCGAAGAACATGGCCCGGCTGGACGACAGGCTTGCGTCGCTCGCGGTCCAGTACGTGGACAAGCTTGCGTCGCTCGGCGGGCGGTGCGACTTCGCGACCGACATCGCCATGCACTACCCGCTGAACGTGATCCTGCACATCCTCGGCCTGCCCGAGTCCGACTATCCGCGCATGCTGAAACTGACGCAGGAACTGTTCGGGGCGGCCGACGAGGACCTGCGGCGAGACGACGACCCCGAGGCGATCATCAAGGTCATCGAGGACTTCTTCGCGTACTTCACGCGCATCACAGAGGAGCGGCGGGCGAACCCCACCGACGACCTCGCATCGGCGGTGGCGAACGGCCGGATCAACGGCGAGGAGCTGAACCTCATGCAGACCATCAGCTACTACGTCATCACGGCCACCGCGGGTCACGACACGACCGCGTCGGCGATGGCCGGCGGGGTGCTGGCGTTCATCCAGCACCCGGACCAGTGGGAGAGACTCAAGAAGGACCCGTCCCTCGTGGGCACGGCGGCCGACGAGATCATCCGCTGGGTGACGCCGGTGAAGCACTTCATGCGCACCGCGAACGAGGACTACACGCTGGCGAGCGGCCACACCATCCGCAAGGGGGAGAGCGTGCTGCTCTCGTACCCGTCGGCAAACCGTGACAGCGCGGTGTTCGCCGACCCGTTCACGTTCGACATCGGCAGGTCGCCGAACAAGCACCTGTCGTTCGGATTCGGGGTGCACTATTGCCTGGGCGCGATGCTCGCCCGCATGGAGATCAAGGCCATGCTCGCCGAGATGGTGAAGCGGGTGGAGAAGTTCGAGCTCGCCGGCGAGCCGGCGCTCATGAAGACCACCTTCGTCGGGGGTCTGAAGCGCCTCCCGGTGTCGTACTCGATGGTCTGAGGAGCGGTCGATGGGCAACGAGATCTGGCGCAGGAGCGCGCTCCAGCTGGCCTCCGACATCAAGTCGGGGCGGACGACGAGCAGGGAGGTCGTGCAGGCCCATCTGGACCGCATCGCCGAGGTGAACGGGCACGTCAATGCGGTCGTGAAAGTTCTCGCGGACTCTGCTCTCGCGGCCGCCGATGACGCAGACCGTGCTGTCCGCGACGGTGCGCCCCTCGGGGTCTTCCACGGGGTCCCCCTGACCATCAAGGAGAACATCGACGTGGCCGGGCAGCCGACGACGAGCGGTGTCCCCGTGCTCGCCGGGGCGATCGCACCGGACACCGCCCCTGCGGTGGAGCGGATGCTGGCGGCAGGGGCCATCCCGATCGGGCGCACGAACCTGCCGGACATGGGGCTGCGCATCCACACCGACTCCACCCTGTACGGACGCACCAAGAACCCGTGGGACCCGGAACGTACCGCGGGCGGCTCGAGCGGGGGCGAGGCGGCCGCACTCGCCACGGGGATGTCGCCGATCGGACTCGGGAACGACATCGGCGGTTCGTTGCGCAACCCGGCGCATGCCTGCGGCGTGGCATCCATCAAGCCGTCGCGCGGCGTGGTGCCCGACACCCAGGCGTACCCCACCCCCGACAGGTCGCTCTCGTCGCAGGTGATGCTGAACCAGGGCGTCATGGCGCGGACCGTCGCGGACGTGCGGGCAGGACTCGAGACAATCGCAGGTCACGACCCGCGGGACCCCGTGAGCGTCCCTGCACGTTTGACGGACCTCGCACCGGGCGAGCGGCTCCGCGTGGCGGTGCTCGCCGAACCCCCGGGAGGCTCCACGCATCCCGGTGTCGCGGCCGCGGTCCGTGCCGCCGCCGACGCGCTCTCCGACGCCGGGCACGACGTGGTGGAGGCCACGCCCCCGGACTACGAGCTGTCGTTCCTGCTGTGGGCGGCGATGCTGTTCACCGAGCTGCACGACATCCGTGACCAGATCGACGCGGTCATGGGTGAGGGCGGCAGGAAGCTGATCGCGAACGCGCTCGACATGTTCCCGAAAATGTCGTCACTCGAGTACTACGTGGTTCACTCGCAGCGTGACGGGGTGGCGCGGCGCTGGGGGACTTGGTTCGTCGATCATCCCGTCCTCCTCTCACCCACGTGGTCGCAACCTGCGTTCGTCGCCGACTGGGACATCTCCGGCGAGGCCGGGTCGCTCGGCACCCTCGAGCTGATGAGGCCGGTCCTGCCCGGCAATCTCCTCGGGCTTCCCTGTGCGGTGGTCCCGGGCGGGATGGCGGACGGCCTGCCGGTGGGCGTGCAGGTGATCGGTGACAGGTACACCGACCTGCGGGTGCTGTCCGTGGCCCAGCAGATCGAGGACGCGCGGGGCATCATCACCCCGATCGACCCGCGCTGACCGCTCCTCAGGATCTCCTGTCCTGGAGGAACGGGAACCGCGCCCTCACCTCGGCAACATTTTGCGGGGACACCTCTGCGCACGCGATGGATTCCCCGTCGGCGGCCACCGTCTCGTTGCCGAGCGGGTCGATGATGCGCGAGTCGCCGCAGTAGGCGAGTCCGCCGCCATCACCGACCCTGTTCACGCCCACCACGTACGCCTGGTTCTCGATGGCGCGGGCGCGCAGGAGCGACACCCAGTGCGTCCGTCGGCTCTCGGGCCAGTTCGCCGGCACGACGTACAGATCGGTGTCCCGGGCGAGGCCCCAGAACTCGTCAGCGAAGCGGAGGTCGTAGCAGACGAACAGCGAGGTCCGTGTGCCCTCGATGTCCACGGTGACGTGCTTGCTCCCGGGGCGGAAGTGCCTGTCCTCCCCGCCGTAGGTGAACGGGTGAATTTTCGAGTAGCGGTGCTGCGTGCCGTCGGGGGAGGCGACCACGAGGGAGTTGTACGGCCGGGGGTCGTCGGGTGCGGTCTCCGGACAGCTTCCCGCCACCCAGATCCCGTGCCGAGCAGCCATGTCCGACAGGAAGGAACTGGAGGGCCCGCCGGTCGGCTCGCCGATGTCGTCGCGGTCCACGACGAACCCGGTGGAGAACATCTCGGTGAGGACCGCCAGGCGTGCACCCTCGTCCGCGGCGCGCGAGATGAGCGGGGCGAGTCGGGCGAAGTTGGCCTCACGGTCTGCCCAGACGATGTCGTGCTGCACCGCTGCGACCCGCATGCCGTCAGTCTCTCACTTCCAGGCGGCGAGCCTGCGCGCCGCCTCCTCGATTGTGGGCATCTGCTTGCAGAAGGCGAACCGCACGATGTGCCGGCCCTCCGCGGCGTTGGCGGGTGAGTACAGGACGCCGGCGGGGATGGCCACGACGCCGCAGCCTGCGGGCATCTGACGGCAGAACTCCGTGCCGTCGCCGTCGGCGCGCCTGCCGCGGACGTCGGCGGTGACGAAGTACGTGCCCGACGATGCGTAGGGACGCAGTCCCGCGTGCGCGAGCGCATCCCGCAGCACGTCACGCTTGGCCTGCAGGTCCGCAGCGAGAGAGGAGAAGTAGGAATCGGGGAGGCGCAACCCCGCGGCGATCGCCGGCTGGAACGGGGTGCCGCCCGCGAAGGTGAAGAGTTGCTTGGCCATGCGCACGGCGTTCACCAGCGGGGCAGGCCCGCAGGCCCAGCCGATCTTCCAGCCGGTCGTGTTGAACGACTTCCCACCGGAGGAGACGGTGACGGTGCGCCCGGCCATGCCGTCGAGGGTCGCGATGGGTGTGTGCGCGAGCCCGTCGAATGTGAGGTGCTCGTAGACCTCGTCCGAGACGACGATGAGGTCGTGCTCCACCGCGGTGTCCGCCACGGCCTGCAGTTCCCCGGGCGTGAACACCGTGCCGGTGGGGTTGTGGGGAGAGTTCAGCAGGATCATCCGCGTGCGCGGCGTGACAGCGCGGCGCAGGTCAGCGGGGTCGAAGCAGAATCTGCCGGCCGCGTCCGGCCGGAGCGTGACGGGCACGAGCACGGCACCGGCGAGGGACACGCACGCCGCGTAGGTGTCGAACAAGGGCTCGAAGACGATCACCTCGTCGCCCGCATCGAGGATCCCGAGGAGTGCACCGGCAATCGCCTCGGTTGCCCCCATTGTGACGAGAACGTCGGTGTCGGGGTCGAGGTCCATGCCCCAGAATCTCTTCTGGTGCTCGCAGATTGCGGCGCGCAGGTCCGGCTGCCCCGTGCCTGGCGGATACTGGTTGGCTCCCGCCGCAATCTGCTCCTGTGCGATGCGCAGCACCTCGGCCGGTCCGTCGTAGTCGGGGAAGCCCTGGCCGAGGTTGACGGAGCCCGTGGACACCGCGAGCGCTGTCATCTCGGCGAAGATCGACGCGCCGAAGCCCCGGAGACGGGAGGCGAGCACGGGCCTGGTCGTCACGCCGCCCACAGTACGTGAGCGGGTGCCGGGGTCAGGCAGTCCAGCCCGAGAACGCGTCGATCATCGCCTTCACGTCGCCGAGCGGGTAGAGGATGGGGCACGTGGCCCCGTCCGCCATGTACTCGCGCACTTTCGCGCGGGCGTCCTCGGGTGTGCCCGAGGCAGTGAGCATCTGGACGATCTCGTCGGGGACCAGCTTCGACGCCGCGACCACCTGCTCGTGCGTGGCCGGCCACGTGAGCACCTCGCCCACCTTGTCCAGCAGCGACTGGGGAACGCCCGACGCCTTCATGATGTGCGGCTGCTGGCCGAGGTACTGGGTGACCATGAGCCGGGCCATGTCGAGTGCGGTCTTGCGGTCCTCGTGCACGCTGCACACCACCAACTGCGGACGGTCGATGTCCTCCCACCGCCGGCCCTTCTTCTCGGCGCCGCGGGCCAGTGCCTCGATGGCGGTCTTGTTGTAGTCGGGGGAGACCAGGTAGTTCAGCACCACGCCGTCGGCGATCTCGCCCGCGAGTTCCATCATCTGGAGCCCGGTTGCGCCGAGGTAGATCGGCACGTCCTTCGGCCTGCGCTCCTGGTACACGTAGTCGAGCTCGACACCGTCGAGGTGCACGAACTCGCCCTGGAACGTGACGGTCTCGTTGTGCAGCAGGGCGCGCACGGAGGTGATGATCTCGCGCATCGCGCGCAGGGGCTTGGCCCGGCTCACCCCCACCTTTGCCGCAAGGGGGTCCCACCACGCGCCGATGCCGAGGATGACCCGGCCGGGGGCGAGGTCGTCGAGCGTGGAGAAGGTTGCTGCGAGACGTGCCGGGTTGCGGGTCCAGCAGTCGACCACGCCGGAGCCGATCTTGATGGTGTCGGTGACAGCGGCGAACGCGGACATCGGAACGATGGCGTCCCTCACGAGGCGGCTGTCCGCCTGCCACACGGCCTCGAAGCCCTTCGACTCGGCGTAGCGGACGTAGTCCATGCCCTCGTTGATCGGGTGTGCGTCCTGCAGGTAGAGGGCGGCGGGGCTTGTCATCGGGTCTCTCTTCTCGTCAGTCGTCGTTGTCGGAGTTCTTGGGCTTCATCGGGAGGGTGGTGCGCCACACGCCGTCCGCGGCGCGGAGAGCGGCGGCGACCGCGGGGGCGGTGGGCACGAGACCGATCTCGCCGACTCCCTTGATGCCGTAGGGGCTTCGCGGCTGCGGGCACTCCACGATGGTCACGTCGATCGGCGGGACATCCTTTGCGCGCAGGATGCCGAGCGAACGCAGGGTCATGTTGGTGGGGAAGCCGCGCTCGTCGCTCGGGAAGTCCTCCGTGAGCGCGTACCCGAGGCCCATGTGGACGGCTCCCTCGATCTGGCCCTCGCACAGGGTGGGGTTCACCGCACGGCCGACGTCGTGGACGGCGACGACTCTCTCGATCGCCTGTGTCTCCCTGTCCATCACGACCATCTGCGCCGCGTACCCGAACGCCGAGTGGATCGTGGGGTTCGGGTGGTCGGGGTCGCCGAGGTGCTGGGTCCAGTCAACGACGTACTCGCCCGTGTAGTCGACGCCGGGTGCACATCCTGCTGCCTTTGCCTCCGCGCATGCGGCCTGCACGCTGGCAGCGGCCATGAGCGTGCCGCGGCTGCCCGTGGTCTGCCCGAAACCGAGCTGGCGCGTTGTGTCGACGATGACGCGGATGCGTGCGGGGTCCAGGCCGAGTTCCTCGACGGCCACCTGCAGGGCGACGGTGTGCACCCCCTGGCCCATCTCCGTCCATCCGTGACGCACCTCGACGGTGCCGTCCTCCTCGAACCGCACGACCGCGCGCGTGACCTCGCGGAAGCCGTTGCCGAGTCCCGAGTTCTTGAGACCGAGACCGAGACCGACCGCCGCGCCGGACGCGATGGCCGCGTCGTACTGCGGCTTGATGGCGTCGAGGCACGCCTCGGCTCCCGCGCATCCCTCGTCCATGATCTGCCCGGGGCCCCACACCTCGCCAGGGTGGATGACGTTGCGCTTGCGGATCTCCCATCCGCTGATGCCGACCTTCTCCGCGAGCCGGTCGAGGCATCCCTCCATGGCGAACTGGGCCTGGTTCGCGCCGAACCCGCGGAAGGCGCCGCACACCGGGTTGTTGGTGCGCACGGCCACGCTCTGCACGTCGACTGCGGGGGTGTGGTACGGGCCGGTCGCGTGGCCCGCCGCCCGCTCGAGGACCTTCATGCCGACCGATGCGTATGCGCCGGAGTCGCCGACCATCCGCGCCTTCACTGCGGTCAACTTGCCCTCGGCGTCGCAACCGGCCCAGTACTCCATGCGGATGGGGTGGCGCTTGGCGTGGATGAGGAGGCTCTCCTCGCGGGAGAGGGTGCACTTCACCGGCCGCCCGAGCAGCCACGCCGCGAGGGCGGTCTGGCCCTGGTTGGACATGTCCTCCTTGCCGCCGAACGCGCCCCCGTTGGAGACCAGTTCGACGGTGACCCTGTCGGTGGCAACCCCGAGAATGGCGCAGATCTGGTCGCGGTCGTCCCACACTCCCTGCCCGCCCGAATAGACGTGCATGGTGCCGGCGGCGGTGTCGGGCACCGCGAGCGTGCTCTCGGGCTCGAGGAATGCGTGCTCGATGCGCTGCGTCCGGAACGTCTCGTGCACGACGTGGGTGCTGGCAGCGAGTGCGGCGTCCGCGTCACCGCGCGCGTACTCGCTGCGCGACAGCACGTTCGAGTCGGTGCCCCACACCGCGATCTCCGGGTCGTCGATGGCAGCTTCGGCGTCCACGATCGGGCGCAGCACCGAGTACTCCACCCTCACCAGCGTCGCGGCGGCGCGGGCCTGCTGGCGGGTGCCCGCCACCACGATCGCCAGAACGTCGCCCGCGTACGAGGTGCGCTCTCCCTCGCCGATGAAGACGGGCCAGTCCTTGTGGATGATGCCCACCATGTTCGTGCCGGGCACGTCACGGCGCGTGAACACGGCGACAACACCCTCGGCAGCCTCCGCCGCGGAGGTGTCGATGCGCAGGATGTCGGCGCGGGTGTGCTCGGTGAGGTGAAGCGCCGCATGCAGCATGCCGTCCACCCTCATGTCATCGACGTAGCCGCGGTCACCGAGCGCGAGGTCGTGGGCCTCGTACTTGAGACCGCGGGACCCGACACCGCCGGGAAGCGAGACATCCACCGGTGTGCCCTTGGCAACGGCCTCGATGGCGTCCAGCACCTTCACGTACCCGGTGCAGCGGCACAGGTGCGCACCGAGGTGGCGCGCCATGTCCTCTCGCTTCAGGTCGGCGCCCTTCTTGTCCACCTGCGACTTCGCCCGCATCACGATGCCGGGGATGCAGAAGCCGCACTGCAGGCCCCCGCACGCCGCGAAGGCATCGGAGTACTTCTTCCGTTCGGTCTCGTCGACGCCCTCGAGGGTGGTGACGGTGCGACCCTCCGCACGGGTCACGGGGTACTGGCAGCTGACCTGGGCCTTTCCGTCGATCATCACGGTGCAGCAACCGCACTGGCCCGACGGTGAGCAGCCGTCCTTCGGGGACGTGATGCCCAGTTCCTCCCGCAGAGCGGCGAGGAGGTGGGGGTGACCGGCGCGCACCGACACCGGGGTGCCGTTCACCACGAACGAGACGGTCTGCTGGGCGGTGTCGGTCATGGGGCAACTTTACAAAATGTCAAGCTGGATTGCCCGTGTCACAAGGGTTCCCGACGGGACTGCGGGGCTGGCATAGTCTCACCGCGTGGGGAAGGCATGGCTGCGGCGCACCGTGACCATCACGGTCCTTGGGCTCATCGACCTTCTCGTCACGGTCCTCCTGCCCGTCTGGGCTGTCGCTTTCCTCCTGTATGACCTGGTGCGGGGCAAGTGGCGCCTGCCGACCCTGCGCCTCATGACGTTCGGGCTGCTGTGGGCCTGGATCGAGACAGCGGGAGTGTTCCTCATGTTCCTGCTGTGGCTGACCGGCCAGGCCCGGAACCACGGCGCCCACTACCGGACACAGCGGTGGTGGTGCGGCCGGATCATCGCGGCGCTCAGGGTGACCGTGGGGCTCAGGGTCACCATCATCGGGGCTGAGCACGTGGGGAAGGGCCCGTACGTGGTGTTCTGCCGACACGCCAGCCTCGCCGACTCGATCATCAGCTGCTTCATCGTGAACAACACGCTCGGTCTCCAGCCGAGATACGTGCTGAAGAGTGACCTCGAGATGGTGCCGTGCCTCGACCTGCTGGGTCACCGCACGCCCAACTGTTTCGTGCGCCGCGGGTCGTCCGATGTCGCCGCCGAGCTTGCCGCGCTGCAGGGGATGATGGAGGGGCTGGGCGAGGGCCAGGCCGCAGTCATCTTTCCCGAGGGCAGCCGCGCGAACCCCGACAAGCGGGAGAGAGAGCTCGGCCGCCTGTCGGAGCGCCACCCCGAGCGTCACGTGCGACTCGCGGGACTCCAGCGGTTGATCCCCCCGAAGCCGGCCGGGGCAAAGGCGATGCTGGATGCGGCACCGCAGGCCGATGTTGTGACCATCTGGCACGAGGGAGCGAAGGGTCGGGGCACACGTCGTGGTCACGGTGCACCCCCGCCACGAGGTTGATGCGGCCCCTGATTTCACGGAATGGATCGATACCCGTTGGGTTGAAATGGACGAGGCCGTCGCCCGGTTCACCCAGGTGGCGGGAATCTAGGGAAGGAAGCGACATGGGAACCGCAATGCTCGCTGCGGCACTCGCGATCGTCACGGTCATGCTGACGACGTGGGTCATCAGCGTGCTCATCAAGAACGCGTCCATCGTGGACATCACGTGGGGCCTCGGTTTCGTGGTCGTCGCGTGGACCGTGCGCCTCACCGTGGAGGGTGACGCGGCGCGCCAGAACCTCCTCGTCGCACTGGTCACACTGTGGGGCCTGCGTCTCGCGCTGTATCTCGCCAAGCGGAACCTCGGTCACGGAGAAGACTTCCGTTACGTGCTGATGCGCCGCAAGCACGGCGAGAAGTTCCCGTGGGTCAGCCTGTACACGGTGTTCGGTCTGCAGGGGGCGCTCATGTGGGCCGTGTCGCTCCCCGTCCAGCTGGGGCAGGCCGACGACGGCGTGTCTGTCGGTCCGGTCGCCGTCATCGGTGTCGTGCTGTGGGTCATCGGGTTCGTGTTCGAGACGGTGGGCGACGCCCAGCTGGCTCGTTTCAAGAAGGACCCCGCCAATGCGGGCAAGGTGATGGACCGCGGTCTGTGGAGTCTCACCCGGCACCCCAACTATTTCGGCGACGCAGTGCAGTGGTGGGGCATCGGACTCATCGCCGCCGAGGCGGGCACCGCGGCCATCGGTCTCATCGGACCGGTGGTGATGACCGTGTTGTTGACGCGGGTCTCCGGCGTGCCGATGCTCGAGCACTCCATGGCGAAACGCCGACCGGGGTATGCCGAGTACGTCGCGCGCACCAGCGCGTTCGTGCCACGTCCCCCGAAGAAGGCCTGATCAGCCGAGGGTGTCGAGTGCCGATGCGATGTCGGCAAGCAGATCGTCGGGGTGCTCAAGCCCCACGGAGATCCTCAGCAGCCCCTCGGTGACGTCCATCGCGGCGAGTTCCTCGGGGGAGAGGCCGGCGTGCGTGCTGGTGGCGGGGTGGCACACGAGGGTCTCCGGGCCGCCGAAACTTGTCGCCGGCCTCACCAGGCGCAGGGAGTCGATCACGCGGCGGCAGGCCTCGGTGCCGCCGTCGATCTCCACCGCTATCACCGTGCCGCCCATCCGCATCTGGGCACGGGCGAGTGAGTGCTGCGGGTGCGACTCGAGGAAGGGATGCGACACCGAGGTGACCCGCGGGTGCGCCTCGAGTCCCCGCGCGAGGTGGAGTGCCGTCGCGTGCTGGCGCTCCGTGCGGACGGCGAGCGTGCGGATGCCGCGCAGTCCGTTCAGTGCGTCATGGGGCGAGGCGACCGCACCGTGCATGACCGAGTACCCCCAGATCGCGTCGATGAGGTCGCGCTCACCTGCCACCACGCCGAGGAGGGCGTCGTTGTGCCCGCCGATGCCCTTGGTGGCGGAGTGCAGCACGAGGTCCACCCCGAAGTCCAGCGGTCGCTGCCCGAGCGGGGTGGCCATCGTGGAGTCGACGAGCGTGAACGGGCCCTTGATGGTCCCGAGCTCTGACAGGTCGGTGAGGGCGAGCCGCGGGTTGGACGGCGTCTCTGCGATCACGAGAACGGTGCGGCCCGGTTGCACCGCCGCGGCGAACGAACCCGGCACCCGGCCGTCGACGAACGTGGTCTCGATGCCGAACCTCCTGCACGGCCCCTGCAGGAACGAGAGCGTCGCCCCGTACACGTTGTTCTGGGCGACCACGTGCGACCCGGTGCCGCACAGCGCGAGCACGACGGATGCGATTGCGCCCATGCCGGACGCGAATGCCAGCGCGGACTCCGCACCCTCCAGCTCGGCAACTGCGGCCTCGAACTGGGCGACGGTGGGGTTCGAGTAGCGGCTGTACAACCCCGACAACCGCGCCCCCGTGGCGCGTCGTGCGGTGTCGTCCAGTCCACCTGTCTGCCAGACAGTGGAGGTCGACAGCCCCGGGGCGAGCGACCCCGACCCGTCGCGGCCCGAGGTGATTGCGGTGGTCTCGGGCCTTTGTGTCACGGCGCAAGGCTAATGACATACCCGCCGCGAGCGTCCCCGAATTGCCCGGCAGGGCGTGCTTCCCCGTCCTCCGTGATGCGCTCGGGTAGGGTGACATGCATGATTTCGTACCTTGACGCCGGCACCGGCTCCATGATCGTGACCGCCATCGCCGGTGGTGTCGCCGGCATCGGCGTGGCCTTCAAGATGGGCTTGGCCCGTCTCAAGTCGAAGGTCACCGGCAAGCCGATGCCCGAGCAGGATTCGGACGAATCCGAGCCCGGCTCCGCCCACGACTGAGCCGATGCCCCCTGTCCACCAAGACCCGGGTTCCTTCCGGGACCCCCTGAGCCGGGTCTTCGTCGGCCCCGACACGGTGGTGCGGGCCTTCACCGCCGAGGGCAAGTCCGATCTGGACGCCGTGTGGTCACGCCGGTCCATCTCCGGTGCGCTCGCCGCGGGGGACCTGATCGAGTCGACGTTGGTCGATCCCGCCTCCGTTGGGCTCGGTGCGCCGTGGGTGGCGGCCATGACCCACCCACGGGTGCCGTTCATCTCGTACCCCTACGAGTGGACCTTCTCGATGCTGAAGGATGCCGCACTCCTGCAGTTGCACCTGACCCGCGAGACGCTCGCGGACGGGGTGGGCCTGAAGGACGCAACCCCGTACAACGTCCAGTTCATCGGCTCACGTCCCCAGTTCATCGATGCCGGGTCGTTCGAGGTCCGCCGCAAGTCCGACCCGTGGTACGGCTACCGCCAGTTCTGCGAGTTGTTCCTCTATCCCCTCATGATGCAGGCGTACCTGGGGGTGGGGTTCCAGCCGTTCCTCCGGGGTGCGGTGAACGGGATCTCCCCTGACACCATGCGCAAGCTCCTGCCGGCGAGCATCCGTCGCCCGCGCAAGGGTCGGTTCACGCACGTGGTCCTCCATGCAGCCGCGCAGAACCGCTTCGCCGACACCGAGGTCGAGGTGAAGAAAGAGGCCGCCAAGGCCGGCATGAGCGCCGCCGTGCTCGATGCCACGCTGCGCAAGCTGGAGAAACTGGTCGGCTCGCTCGAGCTCGGCGACAAGAAGTCCACGTGGTCCGAATACACGGAACGCGGCCACTACATCGAGGACAGCCTCGACGAAAAGGAGCGTTTCGTGCGTGACGCGGTTGCGTCGCGTCCGCGGAGGCTCGTCACCGACATCGGCTGCAACGACGGCAAGTTCAGCCGCATCGCCGCGTCCCACAGTGACCACGTGGTCGCGATGGACGCCGACCCGCTCGTGGTCGACAGGCTGTACAACTCACTGAAGTCGGAGGGCAACGAGAAGATCCTGCCGCTGTACGTGGACATGTCCGACTCGGGTGGCGGCATCGGGTGGCGCGGCAAGGAGCGGCCCGGCGTGTTCGACCGCGGGACCCCGGACATCGTGCTGTACCTCGCAGTGATCCACCACGTCGCGATCACGTTCAACATCCCGGTCGCGGCCCAGCTGGACATGCTGGCCGATCTCACGCCCGAGATCGTCATCGAGATGCCGCATGCGGATGACCCCATGGTGCGCAAGCTGCTCGTCAACAAGCGGGCAGGGATCCACGATGATTTCAACCTGGCCGAGTTCGAGCGACTCCTCGGCGAGCGCTTCGACGTGAGGACGAAGTTGCTCCTCTCCAGCGGCACCCGCACCATCTTCCACGCTGTGCGTCGCTCCTGACGGAGGGAGCGGTCCCCCTGCCCCGATAGCATCCACTCAGTGCTCCGCTCGCGGTGCACTTGGCGACGTGGCGGAATGGTTTACGCAGCGGCCTGCAAAGCCGTTTATCCGAGTTCGATTCTCGGCGTCGCCTCGACTGGCCGTCCGTCCGGGACGATTCGCGACCGAATTAGTGTGTGATGCCGTGACTGGTCAGACCTCTTCCACCGCTTCCGTACTGTTCGACCGATTCCGGTTGCTGTTCTCCTCGGCACCGGTCGTTGCCGTCGTGCTGCTCGTCCGGTACCTCGTGCAGGAGGTGTGGGACATCGGCGAGGTCGCCACGTTCGGGGAGATCGGCTCCGTCATCACGGGCGTCACCCTCATCCTCGGTTTCATGCTGGGTGGTGTGCTCGCCGATTACAAGGAATCCGAACGA
>RFZO01000041.1 GCA_009920715.1 Actinomycetota bacterium
TGGTTGGCGGGTTGCAGCGGGTCTGCGGGATGGTTGGGGAAGCTGCCGTCGAGTTCGGGATACATCACCTCGAGCTCGACCATGGGGAGCCGACCGAACACGACCGGAACGATGAGGCCGCCCATCCCGTTGGCCGTGTCCGCGACGATCCTCATCGGCGCGATCCCAGCAGCATCGACGAACGACACCACGTGGTCGGCGAACTGCTCGAGCATGTCGCGTCGTCCCACGGTGCCGCGCGACTTCGCCGGTGCGGGCCCGGCACCGGCGAGCACCTTCTTCGCCGTGTCGCGGATCTGGGCGAGTCCGGTGTCGATGCCCACGGGACGGGCACCCGAGAGGCAGAACTTGACCCCGTTGTACTGGGCGGGGTTGTGCGATGCGGTGAACATGACACCCGGCATGTCCAGCGTTCCCGCCGCGAAATACACGAGGTCGGTGCTGGCGAGCCCCACGTCGACCACGTCGACGCCCTGCGATGTCGCTCCGTCGGCAAACGCCGCAACGAGTGATTCGCCGGTCAACCGCATGTCCCGGCCCACCACCACGGCCCGGGCACCCGTGAACGCGGCGAACGCGACCCCGAGGGAATGTGCCACATCCACGTTCATCTGGTCGGGCGTGGTGCCGCGGACGTCATACGCCTTGACGATCGCGTCGAGGACTCGGGGGTCAGTTGTCATCGCCCTCGGAGGCTACCCCCGCCTCCATGTCCTCCTCGACGACGGACCTGCGCGGCGGCATTGCGGTCCCGAACCGGAACCTGCGACGTGCGAACACCACCGCAAGAACGATGCCGGCGAGAGTGAGGAGATAGCTGGAGCGGTCGAGCACCGACGCGCGGTACGAAAGTTCGACTTTCTCCGAGGTGGGCACGACCACCATCATGTTCGGCGCGGCACGGTGGATTCCCGATGCGCCCTTCACTGTCCAGTTCGGGAAGTAGCTCACCTTCACGAGCACGGGGACACCGGTGCGGTCAACGGTGAACGAAATTTTCTCCTGTTCCATGCGCACGTTGCTCACGGTCACCTGAGGAAGTTCGACGGGCGCGATGTCCGGGGCAGGCCGGACGATGTCGACCTGGCGTCCGGGTTCGCCGGGCTGGCCGACCTGCCGGGACGTGTCGACCTCGGCGTCGATTCGCTGCCAACCGTCCGGACCGTCCGCCACCGGCAGCGCAGCCCATTCGTCCGTGTGCTGGAACCACGACATGCCGACCTCGAGCCAGCGTTCCCGCTGGTCACCGTCGCGACGGTTCACCACCACGGGTTGCACGGACAGCGGCTCGACGAGCGTGGTGTCGGCAATCTCGTAGACGTGCCACGGCCCCGAGGTGGCGACCTCCACGAGCTCCGGCTGCTCCTTCGCCTTGTTCACCGCCTCCGGCGTGAACGCCATGTAGTACCGGATGCCCATTGACCGCATGTAGCGCACCCCGCGGGCGGGGTCGTTGTTGTCGTAGCGCAGTTCCCGCACGGGGTTGCTGCTCTGCTTTGAGAGTGCGGCCGCGGCCACGAAGTGGTACGGCGTGCTCCCTGCAGCCTCGAAGTAGAGCCCCTCCATCGAACCGATGCAGCCGGCCGTCCAGAACGGCAGGAGCATCAGCCCCATCGTGGTGCCGTACTTGTTGAGCTCGCCGTTGTTCTCCCACAGTGCCCGCCCACACCCGTGGTTCTCGTCCTCACCGAGGCGCTTCATCGTCTGGACGATGCCGTGGTACTCGCCGTAGGCACTCTTGCCCTCGTACCCGCTGAAGTTCCAGCGTGCCCAGCCGTCACTGAACGCGCGCGCCGAGGGGAACTTGAGGGGACCCCACACGTAGCTGGTCCCGCTGGCTGTCGACTCGAGCCGCGCGCCGGGGAGGCTCTGGTAGCGCACGCCCATGACGACGAGACAGACGAGTGCGATCACCGCGGCGATGCTGTTGTACGTGGACAGCCCGGCAGGCGGCGGGATGGAGCCCGGACGTCGCTGCAGTGCCACGGTGCGCGACACGAAGAGGATCACCTCCATTGCGCCGATCATCGCGAGCATGTAACGGAGCAGGTACACGAAGGGCAGGATGCGCGGGTTCCACAGCAAGCCGATCACCGGCAGGCTCCGCTGGGCGATGTTGACCCCGAACATGAGGATGATGCTGTAGACACCCATCCAGATGCCGAAGAACCGCTTGCGGGCCAGGGATCCCGCGAAGCCCGCGATCGCGAGGAGCACGAGCACGACGTCGAAGAACGTGTGCAGCGGGAAGAACATGTCCCACAGCGAGTCGTTCGCACCGCTGGGCCTCGGTTCGTACTTCATGTCCGTCATGAACGAGTGCCCGCCGAGGAACGGGACCACCCAGAACGCCGACAGCAGCACCGCCGTGCCGATTGTCGTGAGACCGAACCAGAGACGCCGGGCATCACGCTTCATGAGGACCATGAGTGCGGCCCCGCCGAGGACGAAGATGAGCACGATCCCGTGGCTGAGCGCCGAGAGCGCAATGACCACCGCCGCCGATGCACGGTGCGAACCGTCCTCCAGACCGCGCGCCAGCAACCCGAACCCGACGAGGGAGAGCGTGAGCGCGATGGAGAACGAGTACTCACCCGCCATTGTCGACGCGATGTTCCCACCGTAGATGGTGAAACTCTCGTCGTACATGAAGAAGACGGCCGCCACCGCGAGGAGCTCGGGCACCGGGTACGGCAGGCGGGCGACACGACCCATGAACCATGCCGCGGCGGGGAAGGCCACGAGACCGCACACCGCGGTGATCTTGAACGCGATCCCGTACGGCATGAAGACGTCGAGAAACACCGTGAGGAGTGCGGGGAGCACCATGTAGAAGCGGTACGCCGGGAGCCCCGCGTACCAGTCCATGCTCCACCCGGTCAGGCGGAACCCGGGCAGCAGCACGTCGCGCAGGAACGCTGGTCCCCACACATGGGCACCCATGTCCCCGCCCGTGGGAGTGTTGTCGCGGAAGATCAACTGCGGCTGCATGGTGGCCAGGACCATGAGCGTCGCGCCAAGCACCACAGCGGTGGTGATCATGGACCTGGCGGTGAGTGACCACTCTGAATCCTCGGTGCGGACCTGCGAGCCGTCACCCTCCCCGTGGTTCAGCTCCTCGTCCACGGACTCCATTCCACCATTGTGGTCGTTGCGGCCGGAGTCAGGCACGGTTCTCAGTCCAACAGACTGACGAGCAGGAGCCCGCAGGCATTGAAGGCCATGTGGGTGACGATGCACATGCCCAGCCTGCCCGTGCGGCGGTGGATCCACCCGAGGAGGAGCGCGAAGGCGAACAGGCCGGGGAACTCGATCGGCTGGAGGTGGACCGCGGCGAACACCGCGGCGGCGATGAGCCATGCCTTGGTCGCGCCCAGTGAGTTGGACAGACCCTGCTGGAGGAGACCGCGGTACATCAGTTCCTCCACGACGGGTGCCGCCACGACCACGATGAGCACGAGGGCGATGACCCACGCACCGGTCGCGGAGTCGGAGAGTTCCCTCGCCCGCCGCTCGATCTCCCCGGTGTCGAAGCTGTCGGGGAACAGCCGGGTGAGCGGCAGGTTCACGAGCGGCGCGATGACGAACTGCCCGAGGACCCCCAGCGCGATGCCGGCCGGGATGTCGACGGCGCGGAACGCGAGTCCGTAGTCGTGGCGCCAGCTGCCCGAACCGAGGCCACGGGTCAGCATGCGCAGGAACAGCAGGAACACCGCCCACATCACCACGGCGGACACCGTTGTGGCCCGCATCGGCACGGGCTCGTCGGCATTGTCGGGCCGCCACACCGCCACCACCGCGACCAGTGCCGCGATGTTCCCGAGCAGGAACGCACCGAACCAGTAACTGATGGACGTGCGCGCGGTCAGCGCGGGGAAATTGGGGACGGGCTGCATCGCCGGCTCAGCCGGCGAGACGACCGGAGTCGTACACGTGGAATCGGTGACGACGGTCCTCGAGGTGCCACCCGGACGGCGGTCTCGTGCGGTCCGCGTGCACGGTGCACAGGTCGTACGCGTGCGGGTCGCGCTCGGCACTGAGGTCATCCAGCCACGCCAGGCAACGTGCGTACTGGTACGTCAGTGTGACGGCGGCCGGGTGGACGCAGCCTTGTCGCGAACAGTGGCGGGCCATGAGAAAAAGGTAATGGCGGCGAGACGGCCGCACGGGGATACCGACTGCCGCCGACACCGGTATTCCCCTCCGCCCGACGCCGCGGTGGGATGCCTGCCACACCTTCCTGCGGGAAAGTTGTGGCCACCCGCGCCGTAGCATGACGCCATGAGCGACCTGCCTCCCCCGCCGCCGCCCCGCAGCACTCCCCCGCGCCCCCCGTTCAAGGGTCTGAAGCCGCGCAACAACGGCACACCGCAGGAGCCCGGCCAGCGCACACCGCTGCCGCGCTGGGCGGTGTGGGCCATCATCGCGGTGGTTCTCGCCCTGGGGGTGGGCAGCCAGATGTTCGCCGCCGACACCGGCGAGCGCCTGTCGTACACGGAGTTCCTCGAGCAGGTTCGTGCCGGCAAGGTGGAGAGGGTCACCCTCAACAACGCAACCAACACCATCACGGGCACGCTCACCGACGGCAGCAAGTTCTCCACCACCGGCGCGGTGCAGCTGAGCGACGCCGACGAACAGCTCCTGAAGGAGCGCGGAGTCGATTACGACTACAAGACGCCCCAGGCCAACTGGATCACCAGCCTCGTGCCCATCATCCTGCCGTTCCTGTTCGTCATCGCGTTCTTCATGTGGATGCAGCGCCGCGCCATGGGCCAGCAGGGCAACATCATGTCCATCGGGCGCAGCAAGGCCAAGGCGTACCAGGCGGACAAGCCCTCCACCACGTTCGCCGACGTCGCCGGCTACGACGGCGTGAAGATGGAGATCAAGGAGGTCGTCGACTTCCTCCGCATGCCCGAGCGCTTCAAGGAGATCGGGGCGCGCGTCCCGAAGGGCATCCTCCTGGTCGGTCCTCCCGGCACCGGAAAGACGCTCTTCGCGCGGGCCGTCGCGGGTGAGGCGGGCGTCGGTTTCCTCTCCGTGACCGGTTCGGACTTCATGGAGATGTTCGTCGGTGTGGGTGCCAGCCGCGTGCGCGATCTCTTCCAGCAGGCCCGCAAGATGGGCAAGGCCATCATCTTCGTCGACGAGATCGACTCCATCGGGCGCAAGCGCGGTGCAGGTCTCGGCGGCGGTCACGACGAGCGCGAGCAGACCCTCAACCAGATGCTCGCCGAGATGGACGGTTTCGAGACCACCGAGGGCATCGTCATCCTCGCGGCCACCAACCGTCCCGACATCCTCGACCCCGCACTGCTCAGGCCCGGCCGTTTCGACCGCCAGATCGTGGTGCCGTTGCCCGAGGCCGACGAGCGGCTGGCCATCCTCAAGGTGCACTCGCGCGACAAGCGCATCGGCACAGACGTCGACCTCGACACCATGGCCAAGGCCACCCCGGGGATGAGCGGCGCCGACCTCGCCAACCTCGTCAACGAGGCCGCGCTCTTCGCCGTGCGCCGCGGGAGCGTGCAGATCGAACGGATCGACTTCGAGAACGCCCGTGACCGCGTGGTCCTCGGTGCCAGCCGCGAGAGCCTCGTGCTCAGCGCCGAGGAGAAGCGTGCCACCGCGTACCACGAGGGCGGCCACGCCATCCTCGCCACCGTGCTGCCGCACAGCGACCCGCTGCACAAGGTGACGATCCTCCCGCGCGGAATGGCGCTCGGCGTCACGTGGACCCTCCCCGAGGAGCGCCACACTTACTCAAGGGAGTACTTCCTCGACGTCATCTGCAAGGCCATGGGCGGCCGTGTCGCGGAGAAGATCGTGTTCGGCCAGCTGAACAGCGGCGCCGCGAACGACCTCGAGCAGGCCACCAACATCGCCCGCCGGATGGTGCGCGAGTGGGGCATGTCCGACAGCGTCGGCCCGATGGCGTGGCACGGCCAGCAGCAGGTCTTCCTCGGCGAGGATCTCATGACGAGCGGCCGCGAGTACAGCGACTCCACCGCGAAGATGCTCGACGACGAGATCTCCCGGATCCTGCGGGAGCAGGAGGAGCGCGCGCACCAGCTGCTCACGAAGCACCGCAAGGGTCTCGACCTCGTTGCCGAGGCACTGCTCGAGCAGGAGACCATCGACGGCGCAACTGTCGGCAGGCTCGTCCAGCAGGCACTCGACGCGCCCGCCTCCGCCGAGGCACCCATCGCCTGACCCGGCGACGGGCAGCGGGTCAGGACCCCCGGTCCGGCTCCACTGCCCCGAGCGGCCGGTCATGCACCGGGGTCGAACCCGGCTCGCGGCACTCCGCCACGGCCGCCCACAAGTCCTGCGCCTTCACCGGGCCGAGGAACCCCGCCCGGACGGTGCCGTCGGGGCCAGCCACCACGATCGACGGCACGGCCTCGATCGCGTAGCGCGAGTGCAGGTCGCGCGCCGCGGTGTACTCCACGTCCACCACCGCGACCTCCCGCGACTCCACCACCCTGGCCTTCGCCAGCATGTCGGCGCACGCGTCGCACGTGGCGGAGGTGAACACCACAACCATCCACGGCTTCGCGACATCCGCGAAATCCGACCTGTCGATCTGCACCGGCAACTGGAAGCCGCCCTGCGTCGGTGCGTCCGGACGGCGGCGGCGCGCCGCGAGGGACACGACAAGCGCAAGGAGAACGCCTCCTGCGACGAGGAGCACGTTCGTCATCGCGACACCTGCACGGGGAGACCACCGACGATGGAGAAACCGACGAGTCCGTGATTGCGGGCCATGCGGCGCTGAACCGCCACGGGCACCGTGGCCTCGATGATGACCTCTCCCGGCGGCACGTCGGGGGGAACGTTCAGGCTGACCACCGACGCGGGCCCGAGCGGCACGTTCTCGAGACCCGGCAGGGCAACCTTGCCGCCCGGACCGAAAGCGGAGACGGTGAAGGTGCCGTCGGTCGCCGTGGTGTTCAGCACGGCGACGGCGTTCAGGGCACCGCCCACGAGTCCGCTCGGCAGTCTCCAGACCGGCGAGAGCAGGCCGTCGACCAGTCCGTTCGTGACAGCTGTGAACGAGCTGCCGCCCGTCTGCTGGGAGAGGACGTGCTCGACCACGACGTCCGGCCCCTCGAGCACGGACACCACCATCGCATGGTCACCCTTCGGCAGGTCGGCCACCTCGTTCGTGTCGATGTCGACCGTCTCCCCCGCAGGCACCTCGATCTCCCGGGTCGGCGTGGCTGCGACGTTGTTCTCGTCGACGGGCAGCCCGTTCGTGATGCCCTCGCCGAAGAAAGTCAACTGCACGAGCGACCTCGTGTCCCCCGGGTTGTGCACGACCAGTTGCTCCAGCACCGAAGGGCCCGTGCGACCGGACGTGAACCACCACTGCCCGAGCGCCCGGGGCGTGCCGGCGGTGGTGGAGTACCCGAGACGGCCCGCACCCAGGTAGTGCTGGATGCGTGACACCACGACACGCCCCGTGGTGGCGACGACCGACACGGAGAGACGACGCTCGTTCTGCGCACCGAGATCCGCCATGGAGAGGCTCTTCGCCGTCGCCGGCGGGATGATCAGGCCCTGCAGGTTCGCGGGCTCCCTCGACCCCTCGGTCGTCACGTAGGTCATGTTCACGACGGCGGCATCCGGGTACGGATTCGTGATGACCACGCGCTGGCTGCTGCCCTCGGCGGTGAATCCGTCGGCGAGGAACCACGTGGACGAGGTGTCCGGCACGCACTGCGACGTGACGTCACCCCCGGGGAAGTCGAGTTGCTGCTCCACCGAGCCGGTGCTCCCGATGAGCTCCACCTGGGGCACGACCACCCCGACGGTCCGGCCGCGGAGGAACTCGATCTGCTCCCGCGAGCGCGGCTTCACCGTGACGGTGGACTGCTCGGGGCTGTCCGCGGAGAGGAAGGTGACGGAGGCGACGAGGTCCTGGTCGCCGGGGTTCGAGATGTTGACGAACGCGCTCGTCACGCCGTCACCGGCCGCGGCCCCGGGGCAGAACCACGACGAACTGATGCGCCGTGCGTCGGAGACCTGCGGGAAGGCGCTCAGGGTTCCGCTCGCGGCGGCAGCCCCCTCGACGCCGTCGGCCTCGTAGCGGTCGACGAGGACGATGCCGGCGACCCCGACGATGACGAGCGCGAACCCCGCGGCACGGCGCAGCAGCCTCATCATGCGGCACCGCCCATGGTGATCGCCGGGTCGAAAGCAGCGACTGTTGTCCGCCTGCGCGCACGCCGGCGTCGCGGCACGGAGAACCACAACGCCACCACCCACGCCGTGATCTGCAGCAGCGTGACGATGGTGCGCATCCACGACGTGCGCATGGACACCGTGACGGAGGATCCCGCGGGGAGCTCGATGGCGTTCGTGATGCCGAATGCGGGTGACATCACCAGTTCCGGCCCCCCGTCCACCGACACCCGCCACCTGTCCGTGTAGGGGACGGCGAGATGGAGCACGCCGGGGCCGACAGTCGCAGTGGCGCTGCGGGCGGAGGTGATCCCCGGCATCACGGGCACCGCGCCGGCGAGGTCGGCGGCGATCATCGACTCTGCGCCGGCCAGGCGCGACGCGTCCGCGGCCGCGGGAGTGAGCACGGACGCGACGGGGAGCCACGTGGAGTTCTCGAAGATCGCGAGATCGGGCGAAGAGAACCGCCGCTTCATGTCGAGCTGCCGCGACAGAGCATCGACGAGTCCGCGCGGTTCCGGCACGGGTTCGGAGCGCGTCGACTGGCCCCCGTCGACGATCGGCACGACCACGTACCGCACGCTGAGCGGGGCGAGCAGGCGGCCCGCCCGCGCGGTGGTGCCCCGGACGATTCCGCGCACCGCCCGGGACGCGTTCTCCGTTGCCCGTGTGGGGGCGGTCTCCCATCCGTCCTCGAGGTCGGCGTCGCGTCCGTTCACCACCGAATACGCGATGCCCCACCCGATGTTCGACGGCGACGCGGGAAGCACGCGCGGGTCCCCGATGAACAACGTGCGGTAGTCGCCTGCCGCATCGGACTCGGGGAGCTGGGCGAGCAGACGGGCGAGCGTGATGTCGGGCTGGTGCCAGTCGCCGGCCACCGCGTTGACGGCTCCGGGCACGAGACCCACGGTGAACGCGAGCCCGACGAGCGCGCCGAGCGGCTGGCGCCACGAGATGCGGCCGCCCCTCAGGTCGACGTTCAGGCCTGCACCCATCGCCCCGGCGCACACGGCGAGACCGAACGCGACAGGCACCAGCATCACCGCGGGCTCGGGGAGATGAACGGGGAGGAGTGCCTTGTCATCGAGGAACACGATGAGGAACCCGACGATGGAGAGCATCGCCCCTCGCAGCGCCCACGGCAGGCGCGAGCCCCGCACCACGAGCATCGCGCCGAGGACGGGTGCGACCAGCAGAACAGTGACAGGCCCGAGCAGGTACTCACCCACCTGGAACGTGGCCAGCCGGCCGATGCCGAGCGAACGTCCGCCCTCGACCGGGGCGCCCGTGATCGCCTCCCACCAGCCCGACCGTGCGTACCCGGCCGCCCACGGCATGTTGAGGACGACGGCACCGACGACGACCGCGGCGGGAACGGCAACCCACCGCACCGACCACTGGAACCTCGCGCCGTGCAGCAACGTGACAGTTGCCCACACGGCACCGAGCAGGACCAGGGTGGCCAGGTTGCCGGGCTCGAACGCGATCATCACCGCGCTGACGAGGGATGCGGCAAGGAACGTGCGCCGCCATTCCGGGGGCGCGAGGTCGCCGAAGGAATCCTCGTCCACATCCGACGCACGCAGCACTGGCACATGCCCGACGAGCCGGCGCAGGTGGTGCGCGGCCCACGGGAAGAGTGCATACGTGACGAGACCGCCCCAGCGACCGGACGCGATGGAAGCCCACGCCAGCGGCACTGCTGCGTACGCGAGGGTGGCGGCAACCCGCGCAGCACGCGTGGTGAGGACCGAGGCGAAGCGCCACACACCGAGCCACCCGACGAGTGGCGCGCCGACGACGAGGAGCATCCGCAGCAGGCCCATGTTGCCGAGCAGTGCCGCGCCGCCCGCGGCGGTGAGACCCACGCCCGTGGGGACCGACCCGACCTGGCCGAACCCTGCGCCCCACCAGCCGCTCGCGAACGCCCGCAGCAACGCGCGCGGGCCCTCGTCGAGACCGACGATCTGCCCGACCGACGACGGCCCGTCGGTGATGATGTGCCGCGACCCGACGAGAAGCACGAGCACCAGAACCGTCCAGAGCACGATTGCCGAGCGCGGTGCGACCTCCCGTGCACCGGCCGCGGTGGCCTGCGCCTGCTCGATGCCGCGGCGGCGGTCGCGCCGGCGCAGGTACCCCACGATGTGCGCGCTGCCCCTCACCTGCAGCGCACGCATCTCGGCATCGGACACTGTCCTCGTGACCCTCCGCCGGCGCGCCGCGATCTCGCGGGCAGACAGCGGCACCGACACGAGCGCCCGCAGTTCGTCTACTGCCCGGCGCGGCGAACCGGTGACGAGAACGACGAGCGCGTGCAGCACCCCCACCACGAGCGCCTCCACCGCCGTGGCGACGAGGCGCCGTCCCGACGTGAGCGCGAACACCGTGGCGAGCCGCACGGAATCCCTCTCGTGAGCGTCGTCGCCCTGTTCCCCGGGTGCTGTCCCGTCCTGCGCTCGGGCCAGCATGGACTCGCGGTGCCGTGCCACGGCGGCGGGCACCACGACGACGCGCGCACCGGTGAGGTGGACACGCCAGCAGAGGTCGATCTCGGCACCGACGGTGGCGAGGGCCGGGTCGAACCCGCCGACCGAGCGGAAGAGGTCGGCGCGCACGAGAAGGCATGCCGACGAGAGCGCGAACACGTCCTGCACGAGGTCGTGCTGTTCCTGGTCGATCTCGCCGTCATCGGCGAGCGGCATCTCCACGCCGAGCCTGTCGACGGCGATGCCGACGCTCTGGATCATGCGCGGGTCGTCCCAATGGACGAGCTTCGGGCCCACCACCCCGGCATTCGACCGGTACGTCTCCTCCACCATCCGTGACACGGCGTCGGGTGCGAGTGCGACGTCGTCATGGAGGAAGCAGAAGAACCCGCCGTCGCCCTGGACCAGGTTCAGGACCGCGTTGCAGGAGCCCGCGAAGCCGGGATTTCCGCCCGTGTGGCGGATGACGGCAGCGGGAAGGGCGGTCTCGATGAGGTCCCGGGCGGGCTGGCTGGCGGGGCTGGCCGGTTCCCCGGTGAGGAGAAAGAGGTACTGGACCGCGGGATAGTCCTGGGCGGCGAGTGCGGCCACGGTGTCGGCGAACCAGTCGCCCGGCTCATGGACGACCATCGTGACCACCACGGGTGGCGCGGGGGCAAGGACAGGCTCAGACACGCCCCCGCGAGGCTAGTTGCCCCCTTCCGAGGCACCTCGGCGTGACATAAGACAAATCTCGCACTTGTGCTAGCAAAAGCAAGCAGTCGCCGTTATGGTGTCTGCATGGCATCTGTTTCCCTCCCCAAACTCCCCCGGATCGACGTCCCGTCGGTCAAGATCCCCACCATCAAGGTTCCGTCCGTCAAGATCCCGGACGTCAAGATTCCTTCGGTGAAGATTCCGGCGCTGCACTCCATCGACCTCACCCACGTCGACATCCGCAAGATCGACCTCGACGCGGTTCTTGCGAACCCCGTGGTGAAGCAGGCAAAGGAGCTCGGGTACACCGCCGTCGGGTTCGCGGTGCTCGGTTTCCAGAAGGCCCAGGTGCGCCGTCGCGAACTGATGGGACAATTCTCACCCAAGACCCCCAAGTAGCCTCGCTCGGGTGTCGGACACTCCCGCAGCAGAGCGCACCACCCGCGCACCGCTGCCGGAGGGAACCCTCCCCGTCGGGGCAGGCCTGCTGATCGCGGGCCTCGCGAGTTTCGCCTTCTTCAAGGTCGGCCAGGTCGCCCTCGGCAAGGAACTCTTCAAGCCGCTGATGACGCTGTGGTTCGTTGCGTTCACGCTCGTGCCCGGCTTCTTCATCCCGGTGGAGCAGGAACTCGGCCGCGCACTCGCCCACCGCCGCGCACTCGGCCAGGGCGGACGCCCCGTCGTCGTGCGTGTTCTCACGCTCGCCGGCGGTCTCGGCGGCCTGCTCGTGGTCGCGGTGCTCGCCTCGTCGGTGTGGCTCACGGAGCACATGTTCGAGGGGCACGCAATCATCACGCTCGCGTTGCTCGTCACGATCGTGGCGTACGCGATCGCCCATGTCGCCCGCGGAATCTCGTCGGGTTCGGCGCGGTTCCCCGCGTACGGCCTGATCCTCGGAGCGGACAGCGCCATCCGCATCGCCGCGTGTCTCGTTCTGTGGCTGGCGGGTGTGGACACCGTCGGACCGTACGCACTCACCGTGGCGCTCAGCCCCCTCGCCGCCGTGCTGATCGTCGCGGCACGGCGTGAGCTGACCACACAGGACGGGCCCCCGGTTCTGCTCGCCCATGTCACCCCGAACCTCGGGTGGCTGCTCGTCGGGTCCATGATGTCGGCCGCACTCGTGAACGCGGGACCGCTAGGCGTCGACGTGCTCGCCTCGGCCTCCGACGCGGCCAGGGTGACGGCGTTCGGCAACGGCGTGATCCTCGCGCGCATCCCGCTGTTCATGTTCCAGGCCATCCAGGCGGCGCTGCTCCCGCGTCTCGCCAAACTCGCCGCCGAGGGCGACATGGCGGAGTTCCGGGCGGGGTTCCGTCGCCTGATGATCGTCGTTGCCTCCGTCGCGGTGCTCGGCACTCTCGGTGCCTATGCAATCGGGCCGCAGGTGCTCGAGGTGATGTACGACGGCGGCCTCGACCGCCGCACGCTCGGCCTGCTCGCGATGTCGAGCGGGTTGTTCATGCTCGCCCAGGCCGTCGCGCAGGCCGTGATCGCGCTGCACGGGCACAAGTTCGTGGCGATCAGCTGGCTCACGGGCGCATCACTGTTCGTCCTCGTCACGGCGTTCGTCTCCGACGACCTCTACCTGCGCGTCGAACTCGGACTCGTCATCAGTTGCGCCGCGACGTTCGTCGCGTTCCTCGTGTCCCTGCGGGCCCGGATCAGTGCGGGTGCGGTGCCCGATGCCGAGGCGCTGATTGACGGCGTGTTCGACAA
This sequence comes from Actinomycetota bacterium, assembly GCA_009920715.1. Taxonomy (GTDB): domain Bacteria; phylum Actinomycetota; class Acidimicrobiia; order Acidimicrobiales; family Ilumatobacteraceae; genus UBA2093. Next base: position 13,095 of record RFZO01000041.1, read on the forward strand.
CCCCGTCGAGGGTTGAGCACGGGCCGCGGGCCCGGCGGCGGCTACTTCTTCAGGCGGGCGGACTCGACCTCGAGGTCGTGGCGCACCATCATCTTCACCAGCGCGGGGAAGTCCACCTCGCGCCTCCACCCCAGCTTGTCCTGGGCCTTCTTTGGGTCGCCGATGAGGAGGTCCACCTCGGCCGGACGGAAGAACTTGGGGTCCTGGCGCACGTACCGGTGCCAGTCGTCGAGCCCCGCCTCGGCAAACGCGAGCGTGAGGAACTCCTCGATGGAGTGCGTCTCGCCGGTGGCGACCACGTAGTCGTCCGGGGCATCCTGCTGCAGCATCAGCCACATGGCGCGCACGTAGTCGCCCGCGTAGCCCCAGTCGCGCTTCGCGTCGAGGTTGCCCATGACCAGTTCGTCCTGGACACCGAGCTTGATCCGCGCGGCGGCATTGGAGATCTTGCGGGTGACGAACTCGAGCCCGCGGCGCGGACCCTCGTGGTTGAAGAGGATGCCCGAGCAGGCGAAGATGTCGTAGCTCTCGCGGTAGTTGACGGTGATGTCGTGCCCGAAGACCTTCGCGCACCCGTAGGGCGAACGAGGGTGGAACGGCGTGAGCTCGGTCTGGGGCACCTCGCGGACCTTGCCGAACATCTCCGACGACGAGGCCTGGTAGAAGCGGATCTTGTTGTTCTGGGTGCCGCCGACCATACGCACCGCCTCAAGCATGCGCAGCACGCCCAGCCCGGTGATGTTGGAGGTCAGCTCGGCCTGGCCGAACGACATGGCGACGAAGGAGATCGCGCCGAGGTTGTACACCTCGTCCGGCTGGGCGTACTCGAGGGCCGACACGAGGCTCGGCAGGTCGGCGAGGTCACCGGGGACGAGTTCCACGTACGGGAACTCGTCGCGGATCTGGAGGGCCCTCGGGTTGTTCTGGCCCTTGAGCATGCCGAACACCTGGTAGCCCTTCGAATGAAGGAATTCCGCGAGATGCTGGCCGTCCTGACCTGTGATACCTGTGATGAAAGCGCGGGGCATCGTGAGTCCTTGTTCTTGACGATGAGACCAGTTGACGGTACCACCGCGGGCCCCGCGCGACCGTGAACCCCGCGCGGGCGGGCGGGGTTTCCCGCATGGGTGACGCCGAATCACACCCCCGTACGCTGTCCCCATGATCTCGGTGCTCGCAGGCGGCGTGGGGGCGGCGAGGTTCCTGCGCGGGCTGCAGGCCGTCACCGATCCGGCCGGCATCGTCGCCATCGTCAACACCGGCGACGACACCGTGATGCACGGGCTGTCGATCAGCCCCGACATCGACACCGTCACCTACACGCTCGCGTCCGCCATCGACCCGGAGCGCGGGTGGGGACTGCGCGACGAGACATGGAGGGCGATGGAGGCACTCGACCGTTTCGGCGAGGTGCGCCCGGCAGGGTCGAGAGCCGGCGAGCGCTGGTTCAACCTCGGCGACACCGATCTTGCGACGCACTTCTACCGCACGGCGCGGCTGGCCGAGGGCGCGACGCTCTCCGAGGTCACCGACGAGGTGCGGCGTGCGTTCGGTGTGGGGGTGCGCATCGTGCCGATGAGCGACGACAGGGTCTCCACACTGGTGCACCTGGCCGCAGACGGTTCCGTGGTGTCGTTCCAGGAGTACTTCGTGGGCATGCGGCACGCCGTGGCGGTGTCACGCATCGAGTTCGCGGGGGCGGCGGCTGCCACCTTCACCGACCTCTCGCTCCTCGACAGCGCGGAGTGCGTGGTGATCGCCCCGTCGAACCCGGT
>RFZO01000042.1 GCA_009920715.1 Actinomycetota bacterium
GACGACGGCGGCCGACAGCGAGGGATCACAGTTCCGCAGGGGTTTCCGTCTCATTCTCTCCCTGGTTCGCCTTCAGCCCGGCTCCTTCGCGGTCGCGGTCACGGGAGCCGCAGTGTTCGCCTTCTGCACAGCGGGCTCCTCACTGGGGGTGCGCTGGATGATTGACCACGTGGTCATCCCGCGCTTCGAGGAGGGCAGCGTGGCCACGTCCACCGTGCTGTCGGCGTGTCTCCTGATTGTCGGCATCGCTGTGGTCAGGGCCATCGGCGTGGTCGTGCGACGCACCTTCGCCGGGAAGACCGAGTGGGGCGTGGCCGAGAGGCTCGGCACCACGGTCGTCGAGAGGTACGCGGAACAACCGGTCGTGTGGCACCGGCGACACGCCACGGGTGACCTCGTGGCAAGGGCAGGCGTGGATGTCGAGGCGGCGGTCGCTGTCCTGGCGCCCTTGCCGTACGGCAGCTCCGTCCTGTTGATGCTCCTCATAAGCGCAGTCGGCATGACGATCCTCGATGCGGCGCTCGGGGGTGTCGCCGTGGTCGTGCTCCCTGTCCTCGTGATGATGAACGTCGGCTACCAGAACAGGGTTGACCGCCACTTCGCCCGCGCCCAGGACGAGATGGGGAAGCTGTCCGAGGCCGCGCTCGAGAGCTTCGAAGGGGTCACCGTGGTGAAAGCCTTCGGGGCTGAGGACCGCGAGACAGTGCGGCTCGCCGAGATCACGGGCCGTCTCCGCGATGCCCGCGTTCGTGCGATGCGAGCCCGTGCGACCTTCGAGATGATGCTGGACACCGTGCCCTCCGTGGCCAACCTCGTTCTCCTCGTCGTGGGAGCGGTGCGCGTCAGGGACGGTCACATCACGGTGGGCGACCTCGCCGCCTCGATGTACCTGTTCACGCTCCTGGTCGTGCCCCTGCGCCTCATCGGATACGTGTTCTCGGAACTGCCTCATTCATACGCGGGGTGGCGGAGGGTTCAGGAGATACTCGCGGAGCCACTCGAGGGTGATCCCCGCGAGGAACTCACCGCGGCCCCGCACGGTACGGCGGTGCGGGCGGAGGGAGTCATGCTGCGTCACATCCCGGAGGTGGACGTGATCAGGGATGCGACTTTCACCGTGCCCGCCGGCAGCATGGTCGCACTGGTCGGTGCGACCGGCTCGGGCAAGACGACCCTTCTGGAGGCCATTGCCGGCCTCGTTCCGGTCGCGGCGGGGTCGATTGCTCTCGCCCCGGGCAGGACGGCAATCGTCTTCCAGGAGGCCTTTCTGTTCTCCGAGTCCGTCCGCCACAACCTCACGTTCGGAAGTGACACCAGCGAGGCTCTCGTTCACGAGGCACTGAGGGTTGCTGACGCGACATTCCTGCTCGAACTCGAGAACGGTCTCGACACCGAGCTGGGGGAGCGCGGCGTGAGTCTCTCCGGCGGGCAGAGACAGCGTCTCGCCCTGGCCCGGGCGCTCGTCACCAGGCCCAGCCTGTTGCTCCTGGACGACACCACGTCCGCACTCGACCCGGCAACGGAGGCAAGGGTCCTTGCGAACCTGTCCGCCACCGACCTGGTCGGAACGACCGTGCTCGTAGCCTCCCGTCCGTCGGCCATCTCCGTTGCCGACAGCGTGCTGTTCCTGTCTCCCGAGCGTTCGGTGATCCATGGCACGAACGAGAGTCTCGTGTCGACCGAGCCCGGGTACCGGGCGCTCGTGGAAGCCTTCGAGTCGGCACGGCTCGAGACTGACCCGGGGGACGCATGAGCGAGCCGTCCGTTTCTCGCGGCGCCATCGGTGTCATCGGCCGGAGCGTGGAGATAGCGCCCGCGCTCAGATCGGGTTTCCTCACCACGTTCGCCCTCGCAGCCGTGGGGGCCGGGGCGCGGGTTGCCGTGCCGATTCTGCTGCAGCTCGCGATCGACAACGGGGTGAGCGGCGGACAGGTGCGGGTCGACTACGTGGTGCGTCTGGCCCTGGTGGGCATCTTCCTCGTCGTCGTCACCAGCTCGTGCCAGAGGGCGGCCGTCGTGAGGTTGGGTCTGCGCAGCGAAGCTGCCCTCTACGAGCTCCGGGTGCGGCTCTTCTCCCACATCCACCGGTTGAGCCTCGCCGACCACAACGAGGAGAAGAGGGGAGCGCTCGTGAGCCGTGTCACGAGTGACATCGAGACGCTCCAGCAGTTCTTCAGCTGGGGTGCACTGGCGTTCCTCCTGGACGGGACTCTCATGGTCGTGGTTGCCGCAGTGATGGTCGCGTACGACTGGATGCTGAGCGCGGTGGCAATCCTCATCGCCATGCCACTCGCGTTCGTCCTCCGCACGGTCCAGAGACGTCTCGTCAGTGCGTGGTCGGAGACGAGGGAGGTCAACGCCGAGCTCATCGGGGCAGTCGGCGAGATGGCCTCGGGCGCCGAGACACTGCACGCCTACGAGGTGTCCTCACTGCCCGTGCGGCACGTCGCGTCTCTCCTGCGGAAGCGGACCAGGAAGTACGTGCGCGCGTCGGTGATCGGGGCGTTCCTGTTCCCGTCTGGGGAGCTCTTCAGCGTCCTTTGCGTGAGTGGTGTCATGGCCGTCGCTGTGGCACGGGGTCCTGCCGCCGGGCTCACGTCAGGTGCGGTGGTTGGTTTCATTTTCCTCACCTACCGCTTTCTCGAGCCGGTGGCCGAGTTCACCGAGGTGTTCGACCAGACTCAGAGCGCGGTCGCGAGCCTGCGTCGTGTGGTGGGCGTTCTCGACACACCCGTCGGTCCGCCGGAGCATCCCGAGCCCGAGCGCATCCCCGACGGACCTCTCGACGTGGTGGTCAGGAACGTCACGTTCGCCTACCGCAGCAGGTCGGCCGGGTCCGAGAACGAGACAGTCCTGCACGACGTGAACCTGTCCATCCCTGCCGGTCAGTTGGTTGCCGTGGTCGGTCGCACAGGCTCCGGAAAGACCACCCTCGGCCGGCTCGTGGCTCGTTTCGCAGATCCGGTGGCAGGCCAGGTACTCGTGGGTGGCGTGGACCTGACACGCGTGGGGAACGACGACTTGAGAAACAGACTCATGGTGGTTCCCCAGGAGCCGTTCCTCTTCGACGACACTGTTCTCCACAACCTTCGCTACTCGCGACCGACGGCCTCGGAGGAGGAGTGCGCCGAGGCGCTCGACGGTCTCGGGCTCCTCGATTGGGTGTCCGGGCTCCCCGACGGCCTCCGGACGAGGGTGGGTCAGCGCGGATCGGCACTGAGCGCGGGTGAACGTCAGCTCGTCGCACTCGGCCGCGCCGCAATCTCGGCTCCCGACATCCTCGTGCTCGACGAAGCGACGTCGTCTGTCGATGCCCTCACGGAGGTCCGGATCTCCCGTGCGCTCGAGCGATTGTCCCGGGGACGAACGACGATTGCCATCGCGCACAGGCTCTCCACCGCGGCGCGGGCGGACCGCGTCGTCGTGATGGAGGCCGGCCGGATAGTCGAGGACGGGAGCCACGAGGTGCTTCTCGCGGCCGGGGGTCTCTACTGCGCGATGTACGGTGCGTGGATGGCCGCGACATCGACGGAGTCCGGGCAATGAGACGTGCGCTTCTGCTGTTGGGCTTCCTTGTCACCGTCACCGGGTGTTCGGCTGATGCGGTCGACCCGTTGTGCGCTGGACGTGTGTCGGTGCCGGAGTACGTGCTGATGTTCGAGCAGGGACTGCCCAACTTCGGGGACGAGGACATCCTCGACCTCGAGGCTGACAGTCTCTCCGTCCTGGATGTGCTGCTTGCAGCGCGGACTCTGGATGCAGCAGCGGGGCCGGCGGCGGATGTCCTGTCTGCGACGGTTGCGGACTTCGTGGCGGCCATGAACAGCGATGACTGGGTGTTGACACGCGCGATCACGAATGACCGGACCCTGGCACGCGCAGAAGCCCTCGCGACCGACGAGTCCCTGCGTCTCGCGAACACGGTTGAGGCTGCGGTCATCGAGGTGTGCGGCACGGTGCCAACGGCGGCGCCTCCTGCGCTCACGGCGGAGACCTTGCCCTTCCCGTCCGTCCCCGCACCGACCGACACGGAGCCACCGGCGGGTGTGCCCGATGACGAGAGGGAGCAGGAAGCGCTCGGCACCATGGTCGGCACGATGTTCGGTCTGGTGCTCGACCCCGTCCAGGTGCGTTGCATCGGGCGGGAACTGAGCGGCGTTGTCGATGCCACCGAGCCGTTGTCTGGTCCGGGCCAGTACGGTGCCCAGTTCCAGGGGGCGTTCGATGCGTGTGGCATCGATTTCGTGGTCCCGCAGGACGGCGGGAGCGCCGGGTCATGAACATCGAGAGCATCCAGGAGATCGTGCTGGTGCGCCATGCCGAGCCCGAATGGGTCCGGGACGGGCTGAACATCGACGAACCGCCGCTGACCGACCGTGGTCGAGCGCAGGCCGAGCTGCTCGCGGACAGGCTCTCGGGGGAGGATTTCGACGAGATTCTTGTGTCGCCGTTGCTCCGCACCCGGCAGACGGCGGAGCCGCTGCTGCGGGCAACACGCCACGGCACCGTCGTCGAGCCGTGGCTCGAGGAGATCCGCAACCCGATCTGGCACGGCACGCCTGTCGAGAAGGCCGCAGAGGCGTGGCGCGAGATGAAGAGGCTTCCATCGGCGCAACGGTGGTCCGGACTCGACGGAGGCGAGGCGGTCTCGGATTTCGTCCAGCGCATCAACATCGGGTGCTCACTCTTCCTCGAGGAGCGTGGGATCCGCCGCGCGGACACCGACCTCCCGGTGTGGACGCTCGGACCGGAGTTCGTCCCGCACCGTCGCGTGTGCCTCGTCGCGCACGCGGGCACGAACAGCGTGGCGTTGTGCCACATGCTCGGGTTGCAGCCGACCCCGTGGGAGTGGGAGCGGTTTGTCATAGGGCACGCTTCGGTCAGCAGGATCCAGTTGTTCGAGATCGGCGACGGGGCGACGTTCTCGATGGTCAAGCTCTCCGACAACGAGCACCTGCCCGAGGGTCTCCGCACGTATTGAGCAGTCCCGGACTGGAATAGTGTGCGGTCATGAGCGAAACGACCGTGAACCCCGACGCCCTGAAGATGATGTCCTTCACCGTCTTCAGCAAACTCGAGGGGGCAGTGACCGCCGGCATGATCCATCTCGGCGACCAGCTGGGGCTGTACTCCGCACTTGCCGGGTCTGACACGCCGGTCACGGTGTCCGACCTGGCGGGACGTTGCGGGCTCCACGAGAGGTGGGTGCGTGAGTGGGCGAGCAACCAGGTTGCCGCACGGATCGTGAGTTGCACGGACATGTCGGATCCGACGATGCCGCTGTTTCTGACAGCGGAGGCGAAGTGCGTCCTCGCGTCGCCCAATCACCCGGCATTCGGCATGGGGATGTTCCATCGGCTCCCGCAGACCATGGGCGCACTCAGGGAGATGCCCGCCAGTTTCTCGACCGGCCTCGGGCATGATTATGACTCGCACGGCCCGGAGGGTGCCGTGGGAATCGAGCGGAGTTTCGAACCGTGGAACCAGAACTTCCTCGTGCCGGTTGTCCTCCCGGCCCTCGATGGGGTGGTCGAAAAGATGAAGGGCGGCTGTTCCGCTGTTGACATCGGGTGCGGAGCCGGGGGTGCCGCCATCCTGCTCGCGCGCACGTTCCCGGAATCCACCTTCACCGGCTACGACATCTCCCGACATGCCCTCGCCCGGGCGGAGGAGAAGCGGCAGGAGGCGCAAGTCCGGAACGTTCGTTTCCTCGACCCGAGGGAAAGCCCCCTGCCGGAGGACGGCACCGTGGACGTGGTGTTCACCTTCGATTGCATCCATGACATGACCCATCCGTTCGAGATGATGCAGTCCATCAGGCGCTGCATCTCCCCGGACGGCACATGGCTTCTCGTCGACATCAAGGCGCTCGACACGCTCGAGCAGAATGTCGCCCGCAACCCGATGGCGTCCTTGCTCTACGGCATCAGCGTGCTCAGCTGCATGTCGTCGGCGATGTCCGCCCCTGATGGCGCAGGACTGGGGACCCTGGGACTACCTGAGAGCAAGGCCCGCGAGATGGCCCTCGCCGCCGGGTTCTCGCGCTTCCGGCGTCTCGAGGTCGAGCACTCGGTGAACGCGTTCTACGAAGTGCGCCCCTGAGACGGACAGAAGCCCCGACGCCGCACCGGATCAAGTGCGTCGCCGGGGCGGCTGCCCGCCGGGACCGGGTTTGGATCAGTACCCGTTCCGTCGGAGATCAAGGGGCGGGAACCGGCAGCGGTGCCGTCACGTTGCAGGCATCGACTGCCTTGACGATCGGGTAGGGGTTGATGGCCTCGCCGCCCCGGGGGTGAACCTCGAAGTGCAGGTGGGGTGTGTTCGTCGCCCCGGACTTGCCGTTGTACCCGATCACCTGGCCGGCCTTCACCTTGGAGCCGACGGTGATGCCGTCCGCGATGCGCTGGAAGTGGCCGTAGAAGAAGTACGTGCCGTCGGGCATCGTCAGGCGCACGCCGTTTCCCGCGAGCTTGTCCGTCGCGCTGCTGTACGTCTTCGTGATCGTCCCGTCCGCAACGGCATAGACGAGCTTGCCCTCGGGGGCGATGATGTCGACACCCAGGTGGAGGCGACCGTTGCCGCGGGGTGCGTGCCAGGTGTCCTCGAAATTGCATGCGCCCTGCATCGGGAACACGGCGAGAACGACTGCGGGAGGTGCCACCAGGCCCATCTTGAGGGCGGTGGGGTAATCGGCCTCGCCGGTCACGGCAAGCCCGTTGGCGGCCTGGTAGTTACGGAGGGAAACGGTCGTGGCGACACCAAAGACGCCGTCAACGCCGCCCTTCACGGGAATTCCCGCGTTCACGAGCGCCTGCTGCACCACGACAACTGCTGCGCTCTTGTGACCGCGACGGGGGAGAGTCTCGACCGTGAGGGGTGCGGCGGCGGCAGTCTTGCCCACCGCAACAGGAGCGGGAGCAGGGGCTGCCTCGGGTGCGATGAGGCCGAGAGCGCGCGCGGTCGTCGGATCGACGATGCCGGACTGGGTCAGACCCTTGGAGGCCTGGAAGGCAGCCACGGTCGCGGTCGTGCCCGAGCCGAAGGCCCCGTCGACGCCACCCTTCACCGTGAGACCAGCGGCCACCAGCGCATTCTGGAGCGCCACGACGGCCGGCCCCTTGTTGCCGCGGACGGGGATGGTCTCCACCGTCAGGGGATAGGCAACGGGCGCTGCGGTCGTGGTCGGCGCGGCCGTGGTGGTGGGTGCCGCGGTGGTGGTCGGTGCGGCCTTCAGGCCCACGACCTTCTGGAAAGTCTTGAGAACGGACAGGGTCCGCTTGTCGAAAGTCCCCGTCGCGCCGCCCTTCAGGGTGAATCCGTTGCGGATGATGGCCTCCTGCAGGGCCTTCACGGTCGGGCCGGACTCGCCGAACTTGGGCATTCCGGGTGCGGTCCTGGCTGCGGGGGCTTCGGCCACCAGTGCTGCCGCCGACGCCTGGCCGCCGGGAAGGGCCGCCGTTGCCAGCACCGACACGGTGATGGCGGTCGAGATTCCGATGATGAGTGAGTTGCGGCGCATGTGATGCTCCCTTGTTGATCCGCAGAAGGGATCGGCAGGTGAGGCCGCGACTTGAGGAATTTCTCACGGAAAATGTCTATGCAACTACTGAGAGTGGTCAATGTGCTGACCCGACCACTGTCCGTAGAGGCCTCTGGGGCGCTACTGACCCCCTGAGGGACGGCCGGGGAATGGGACAATTGGTCTGTGGTCCCCTCGGAGGGACGGGGGAGGTCCCACATGGGCAGGTTGTCGTTGTTGTCGAGGTCGGTGGCCGGGGCTCGTGTGGTGGTCACCGGGGCTGCCAGCGGGATGGGCAGGGCCACAGCCCACCTGTTCGCCGACGAGGGGGCCTATGTGGTGGTGGCGGACCGCACGGCGGCCGGGGTCGAGTCCGTGGCAGACGAGATCAGGCAGGTTCACGGGGCCGACGTTGTGCTGCCCGTTGTCGCGGATGTGGCGAACGCCCCGGACCGAAGGGCCCTGGTGGACGCGTGTGCGGGCCGGTTCGGCGGACTCGATGTCCTCGTGAACAATGCCGGCATCAGCAGGGTGTCCTCGGTCTTCAGCGACGACGAGTCGTTCGCGGAGAACTGGGACGAGACACTCGCCGTGAACGTCTCGTCACACGCGCATCTCATCAGGGCCGCCCTTCCCCACCTGCTCGTCGCGCCGAACGGGGGCCGGGTCATCAACATCGCGTCGACGGAGGCCTTTGTGGCCACCGGTGGGCTCGCGGCGTACACGGCGAGCAAACACGCCGTCGTCGGGCTGACGAAAAGTTTCGCGGTGGAGCTGGGGAACAGGAACGTGACGGTCAACGCCGTGTGCCCGGGCCCTATCGACACGGGCATGACCGCGGGCGTCCCGGCGGACAAGCGTGAGAAGTACGTGCGACGAAAGGTCCCGCTGCGTCGCTACGGCGACCCCGAGGAGGTGGCGCACATGACCGTCAGCCTCGCGTTGCCGGCGATGCGTTTCATGACGGGTTCAATCGTCGTGGTGGACGGGGGATTGATCGTCAACCACTGAGGCACCGGCGTGCGTCAGCGCGCGCCGTCGTTGACCCCCGTCAGCCCCGAGGGCTCGTGCGGGCCGAGCACCAGGGTCTCGAGGATGCCGGTTCCGTGGTGGACCCCGGACGGTCTGGTGCACGTGACCCGTGACAGGGTCTGCACGTGGATGTGGTGCAGGGCCGTCGGGTCCGCAACCGGCAGCGGGAATCGGTCCCCGCCCACGGCGAGTTCGCCCTTCCAGCCGCCGTGCGTCCACTCCGGGTGCATGTACCCCAATCCGAACATCTGGAAGTGCTTGATGGGCTCGAAATCGAGAACGACCTTCTCGTTCTTGAATGTGTACCTGAGGGTGAACGAACGCATGTGCCTTGTGCCGGGGACGTGGTGCCAACGCTCACCGTCGCCGTACTCGTTGATGTCGAACATCGTGCCGAAGCCGTCGAAACAGACCGGTGCCCACAGCCAGTAGAACTGGGGTGCGGACGCGACGGGTGCGCCGACCGCGATGCGCTCACCGACCCCGCGCACGCCCCACGACCTGTCGCGGGATCCCGTGACGGAAGCCGGGGTGATCTCTTTGCGGATGCCGTCAACTTCGATCCAGCCGGACCAGCGACCCAGTTGCGTGAGACGCGTGTAGTGCATTGTCTCGCGCAGTCCCGAACGCTGCTGGAACACAGGCTCCTCGAAGGGCACGGACGTGGCGTCCATCGTGAGATCGGCGCACAGGCCGTGCTCGGGGGAGTCCACGCGGATGCGGTGCTGCCGCAACGGCTCCACTATCTCGACCGACACCGGGCCGACTTCCGTGCAGCGCATCCGGTCGTGATTGGCTCTGGCGCTTGCGTGGACGTTGACCTGCTCGTCACCGATGATGACCGAGAACGAAGCGTCCATGACGTGCCGGTTCGGGTACAGGCCCATCGCCAGCGCGAAGAAGATGTCCCCCTCGGAGTCGTAGCCGTTGAAGAAGTAGCGGTCGTAGTGGTTGGGATCCCCCGTGGCGGTGTGGGCAATCGGGAGGTGGCTCTGGTGGACCGGCCAGTCATCGAACGAGGTGATCATGGGTGTGACGGTAGTCATCGCCCGTGCCGGAGGCGCCATCCGCCGGGGCGAACCGACTGCGTACAGTTGCACTGTGCCGCTCAGAGTCAGTCCCTCCCGCTACTCCCAGGTGGCGGCGGCGGCCCTCGCCATGCTGTGCACCATCGTGCTGTCGGGGGCTCTCGTTCGTCTCACCGGATCGGGACTCGGGTGCGACGACTGGCCGAACTGCAACTCCCAGAAGTTCGTCGACGTGTCCTCGACGCACGCCGCAATCGAGCAGGTGAACAGGCTGTTCACGGGGCTGGTCAGTGCTTCCGTTGTTGCCGCGGTGCTGATGGCGTATCTCAGGTCACCGCGACGGCGTGACCTCGTTCTCCTCGCGTGGGGTCTCGTGGCCGGGGTGATCGCGCAGATCGTGATCGGGGGGATTGTCGTTCTCACGGGCCTGCATCCACTCTGGAACATGGCCCATTTCCTCGTGTCGATGCTTCTCGTCACCTGTGCGTTCCTCCTGGAACGCTCCTCCCGGCTCGACGGCACCGTCCGCCTTTGGCGGGACGTGCCCGAGGGGATCGGTGCGGCTCACGCGTCCCTGGTGGTCGCGGCTGCGGTTGCGGTGACCACCGGAACCGTCGTCACCGCAACCGGACCGCACGCAGGTGACGAGAACGCGGCCCGCCTCGGGTTCGAGCTGCGAGAGGTAGCCCGTGTCCACAGCACGAGCGTGATCCTCTGCATCGGGTTGCTCGCGTGGTTGCTGTGGAGGACCAGGTCGGAGGCAGACAGGCGGGGGATGTCCCTTCGTCAGTCGCTGTCGATTCTTGGGTTCGTCGCGGTCGCACAGGGGGCGCTCGGTTACGCCCAGTACTTCTCCGGGGTTCCCGTGCTTCTCGTCGCCATCCACATCGCAGGCGCAACGGCCTTCTGGCTTGCCGTGTGCAACGTGGCGTTCGCACCCCGTCCCGACGAGGTGCTGCCTGTCACCGCAGTTCGGTGACGAGGTCGTAGATGTGGTGGCAGTCGTTCAGCGTGAGGAGGGTCACCCCGTCGTCCACGCGAACGGTTGTGATGCTCGTGTTCTCCACCATCATCCAGAGTGACCGGTGCGTGCCCAGCGCGTGCGCCAGGTAGGCGTTGATGGCCCCGCCGTGGCAGACGACGGCGATGCATCCGCCCGCGTGTCGGTCGGCGAGCCTGGCGACACGGCCCGCGATGCGCTGCCTGAACTCGTCATCTGACTCTGCGTTCGGGATGCCGTCCCACCGTCCGGTCGCGGCCCAGCGAAGGAACTCACCGTCCTTGCTGGCTGCACGCCGGCGGAACTCCCCGTTCGCCCAGTCGCCGAGCCTGATCTCCTCGAGGTCCTCGTGCACCACGACGTCCAGACCGTGATGCAACGCCACCTGCCAGGCGGTGTCGTGGGCGCGCTTCAGGTGGCTGGAGTAGACGGCGTCGATGCGTGCGTCCTTGAGGCGCAGCCCGAGAGCCAGTGCCTGCCGCTCTCCCTCCGCGTGCAGCGGGGGATCGGAACTCTCGGGCGAGCCGGGAACCACGTCGGCTGACCGACCGTGACGGATGAGGAGCACCCGGCACCCGTCGTTCAGGCCGCCATGCAGGGTGGGCTGGGCGACGGCTGTGGAGTCTGGTTCCCGGTTGGGGTCGGCTGTGGTCACGGTTGCTAGTTTGCCCGCATGAGCACACCACAAGAGGTTCTCCTCGAGATTTCCGACCGCATCGCCACCATCACCCTCAACGCACCCGAGCGCATGAACACCATCTCGGGCCCCATGCTGGACCAGCTGTCCGCACGCCTGCTCGAGGCCGACAAGAACCCCGAGGTGCGTTGCATCATCCTCACGGGGGCGGGCAAAGCGTTTTGTGCCGGCCTTGACATGGCCGCACAGGCGGGGAAGGGGAAGTCGCTCGGTGTTCTCGACGACAGCAGTTCCAACATGGCCGAGTTCGACCTCCGGAATGCCCCTCCCGTCGTGCTCCACAACATCGACACGCCGGTCATCTGTGCACTGAACGGTGGAGCGGCTGGCTATGGCCTGGACATCGCACTCGGCTGCGACATCCGCATCGCATCCACGAACGCGAAGATGGCTCCCGGATTCGCGAAGAGGGGCATCCTCCCGGAGAGCGGCGGCACATGGCTGCTCCCGCGGATGGTGGGCTACGCCAAGGCCGCCGAGATCGCGTTCACCGGGCGCACGCTCACAGCCCAGGAGTCGCTCGACATGGGCATCGTGAACGCCGTCGTTGCACCGGAGGATCTGCGCGAACACAGCCTCGCCATGGCGGGGGAAATCGCGGGCAACGCCCCGCTCGCCGTCCGCGCCATCAAGAGGATGATGCGCGCCGCGGAGACCGAGACCTTCGAGCAGAACATTCACCATGTGTTCCTGCAGCTGCTGCCCCTCTTCCGCACGCAGGATTTCAAGGAGGGTGTCGCAGCCTTCATCGAGAAGCGCCCACCGAACTTCGTCGGTCGCTGAGGGCGTGGATCCCTTCGCTCTGCTGGGCCTGGAGCCCGATGCGGACGAGGCGGGCGTCAAGAAGGCATTCCGGGAACGCGCGCAGAAGCTGCACCCCGACGTCGGGGGGTCCACCGAGGACATGGCACAGCTGCTCGACGCGTACCGACGCGCGCTCGTGGAGGTGCGGCACCGTCCTGTTGACCGGGCGCGGGGCGCCGGAACCCCGACGGGACGGCGGGGCAGGGGCCGTGCGGGTGGTCGTGTCGAGCGTGATGTCGCCAGCTTCACCGTGGATGTCCTCCCTGTGGTCGCGTTCGAGGGACTCCATCTCGTGGCGGCCTCGCTCGGCGACATCGCAGACGAGGAACCGCCGTACATGGTCGAGTTCCTTGTGCGGGGACCGGATTTTCTCTGGTGCCGGTGCGACCTTGTGCCCGATGCAGGGGCCACCACCGTCGCCGTGAGCGTGTCTCCGGCGGGCGACCAGCCCCTCGTGCGCGTCGAGCAGATGCGGGACATCCTCGTGGCCGAGCTCAATTCGCTCGACTGGTCCTGATCAGGTCCGCTCCGCCGCCGCCTTCGTGAGACGGTCCCTGACGGCGGCCGCGAGCCCGTCACCGGTGGGGAGAACGGCGATGACATCTGTGATCCCGTCGGTGTCTGCCTCTCTCAGCATCCTGTACAGAGCCTCCGCATAGGACTGTGCATCGAGACCCTCCCCGATGGTGCGCACGGTTGCCCCATCGGGCAGTGCGGCGGCCGCAGTCCGCGACGACTCAGCATCCGCTACGAGGTGAACCCGGGCGCGCGGCGCGTAGTGGGACGCGAGCATTCCCGCCGCCCTCGATTCCCCGGTGGTCGGCACGATGAGCTCACCGCAGATCGCCTCGATGTCCTCCCCGGAAATGGCTCCCGGCCGCAGGACCTGCAGTGGACCGGTGCAGTCCACGATTGTCGATTCCACACCGACGTGACACGGACCACCGTCGAGGACGAGGTCGATCAGCCCGTCGAGATCGGCGATGACGTGGGAGGGACTGGTGGGGCTGACGTGGCCGAACCTGTTCGCCGACGGCGCCACGAGACCCTCACCGAGCCTGTCGATGACCTCGAGTGCCATCGGGTGCGCAGGCACCCTGACGGCGACGGTCTGGCGACCACCCGTGACGTTGTCGGGCACCTCAGCCGTGCGCGGCAGGAGAATCGTGAGCGGACCCGGCCACAGAGCAGAGGCAAGGGCCTGTGCCCGCGCGTCGAGGTGCGCGTACCTGGCTGCCTGGGCCGCGGAGGAGACATGGACGATCAGCGGGTGACCGACGGGTCGACCCTTGGCGGCGAAGACCCTGGACACCGCCACCCGGTCGGAGACCCTGGCCGCCAGCCCGTACACGGTCTCCGTCGGCAGACCGATGATGCCGCCGCCCCTGAGCACGCCGACAGCGACGTCGATGTCTGTTGTGACGGGCGTGGCACTCACACCGCGCCGAGGAATTCCAGCACCGCGTCGATGAACGCGAACGACTCGGGTGTCGCGAAATGGTCCGTGTTCCTCAGCACCACGAGACGACCGTTGGGGAACGCCGAGGCGAGACGGTCTGCGGGGAACGTGAAGTCCTTGTCACCGATGACGACGAGCACCTCGTTCGTGACCGCCGCGAGAGCCTCGGCCGTCGGGGGAGCAGACCTGGGGCGTTTCATCACGGCTGTGAGTGCCTGCTTGTCCTTGCCGGGTGCGGACGCATAGTTCGCAAAGATCTGGGACGAGGGGTCTGACCCGTCCGAGTTTCCCTCCAGGGCGTCGATGATCCTGCGTCCCTCGTCGGCCCCGCGCTCCTCGAGCATGCCGTTGCCGATGCCCGACAGGACGACCTTGCCGAAACGTGACGGCTCCGAGAGGAGGGCACCTAGGACCGTCATCGCCCCCAACGAGAACCCGACAGCATCGACGACCGGCGGTGCCGGTGCGAGCTGCTCCAGCAGCCACTGGTCGAGCCGCGCGTACGCACCGGGATCGTGGGGTTTCTCGGCGTTCCCGTGGCCCAGCAAGTCGACCCCTATGACCAGCGTCTCGCACGCTTCCCTGCCTATCTGCAGCAGCTCGATATGGAATCAAATGGCAAGTCGGTGACGCGCGATGGCAAGCCTGTCACGCTTGCCACAGCCCCAGTGATTTGGGGTGAGCCCGGCACCAATGGGCAACATGCCTTTTTCCAGATGTTGCATCAGGGCACAGATATTGTGCCCGTCGATTTCATCGTCGCTGCACAACCAACGCAAGCTGATGCAACGCATCACGCTTTGCTCTTTGCCAATTGCCTTGCACAAAGCGAAGCCTTGATGAATGGCCGCACGCAGAGGGAAGTTGAGGTTTTGCTCGCCAAGCAAGGTA
>RFZO01000043.1 GCA_009920715.1 Actinomycetota bacterium
AACATGAGCACGTTCACCTGCGACCACGGCGGGGAGTACCCGCTGTTCGGCACGGGCGGCGGGCAGGCGCTCGCCGACGAGATCGGCGTGGAGCTTCTCGGTCAGGTGCCGATCGAGCCCACGGTGGCCGCGGGCAGCGACGCGGGCGAGCCCGTCAGCATCAGCGGCAAGGGCGCCGCGGCGGCGGTGTTCTCGGCGATCGCCGACCGCATCATCGCCGAGACACCCGCATACGACGACATGTCCGACTGCTCGGCACGCGGCGCCGACGTGTCCGTCACAGTGCGTCGTAATCAGGATCGCCCGGCATAGCGATCCCGGTGACACGGCCGTCGCCGTCCACCTTCAGTTTCGGCAGGATCGTCGTGGGCGTGCCAACCTTGGCCGCCGCCGCGATCACCTCGTCCGCCGTCGGGTGTGCCGCGATGAACTCGATGTTCGCGAGGGTCGGGGGCATGAGCATGAGGTCCCCCTCGCGGTGGCGCCTGATCGCCTCGTGTGGGTTGATCCACATGCTCTCGATCGTCTCGCCGTCGTCGTGCAGCGGCTCCTGCGCCTCGGGCGCGCGGGCCACGAAGAACCTCGTGTCGAAACGGCGTCTCTCGCCCTTCGGCGTGATCCAGTGACTGACGTAGTGGATGTTGTGGGTGGAGAGGTGGAGGTTCTCCCTGCGGCACAGGTCGAGGAGCGCGAGCGACCCGTCATGGATGTTCTCGCGTTCGTTCTCGAACCTGTCGGCCACCGCAGGGTCGTCGAAACGCACGACCTCGCCCGACTCGCGGTGGTGGGCGAGCAGCACCCCCGCCTCCTCGAAGCACTCGCGGATCGAGGCGACCCAATAGGCAAGACCGCCCGACGGGATCCCGAGGAGGCTGCTCGCCTGCTCGTCACTCAAGCCCTCGCAGATGTCCCCGATCTCGGTGGAGGCGTCCACTTCGTCCACCTTGCCGCCCGGGAAGACGAACATCCCGCTCGCGAAGGCCGCACTGAAGGTGCGTCGCAGCATGAACACCTCGAGACCCTCGTCACCGTCGCGCACGAGCAGCACGGTGGCCGCGGGCTTCACGGGCACCTTGTCCGGGTCGAACGGTTCGTCCTGCTTCGGTGCGTTGCTCATCGTGGTTCCCCCTGCGGTGCCACGCTGCGTTCGTCGTGGTGCCCCCGGCAGGCACACCCTATGACGGCGTGCTGGCCGGAGGTGAACCGGGACGCCTCAGGCGAGCTTGAGGAACATCCTCTCGACTTCCTCGATGGGATACCCCTCGCGGGCTGACTTTGCCGGGTCCTGCAGACAGTGGGTGAGCCCCGACGCGAGCATGCGGAAGCCCACCTGCTCGAGTGCCTTCGTCGCCGCCGCGATCTGCGTGACCACGTCGCGGCACTCGCGCTCCTCCTCGAGCATGGCCTGGATGCCGCGCACCTGGCCCTCGATCCTGCGCAACCTGCGGTGCAGGTCGTCCCTCACCTCGGGTGCGATCTCCACGGCCTACTTCTTCCTCGAGAAGAGACCGCGGCGCCGGTTGCCGGTCGCCTCGGCCGGCGCGGCATGACCCTGGCACCTCTCCGCTGCCGGCACGTCGCCGAGCACCTGCTCGACATGGGCGCCACAACCGGCCCAGGACGGACGATGACAAATTGAGCACGTGACTTTCCTACACATACCCCCTAGGGTATCATGGCCACGTCACAGGAGCAACGATGATCTTCCAGCAGTACTACCTCGAGTGCCTCTCGCACGCCAGCTACCTCATCGGCGACACGACAACCGGGAAGGCCGTCGTGGTGGATCCGCAACGCGACGTGTCGGGCTACGTCAACGACGCCCGCGAGCAGGGACTGTCCATCACGCACATCATCGAGACCCACTTCCACGCGGACTTCCTGTCCGGTCACCTTGAACTCGCGGCGCAGACGGGCGCGGCCATCGTGTACGGCCACGCCGCCCGCGGGCGCGTCGGGTACGACATCGTCACCATGGGTGACGGCGACACCATCGACCTCGGCGAGGTCGAGCTCGAGTTCATGGAGACCCCGGGGCACACACCGGAATCGGTCTGCGTGGTGGTCCACAACGGAAGTGACGCCCCCTACGGCGTGCTCACCGGCGACACCCTCTTCGTCGGCGACGTCGGCCGGCCCGACCTTCTCAGTGCAGTGGGCTTCACTGCCGACGGTCTCGCCAGGCAACTCCA
The DNA here is from genome assembly GCA_009920715.1 of Actinomycetota bacterium. Lineage (GTDB taxonomy): Bacteria > Actinomycetota > Acidimicrobiia > Acidimicrobiales > Ilumatobacteraceae > UBA2093. The sequence goes on from RFZO01000043.1 coordinate 2,193, forward strand.
CCATTCCCTCCACAAGAAGCTGCTGAAGCTTCCCGACTCCACGAAGGTGTTCCCCGCCCACGGTGCGGGATCAGCCTGCGGCAAGAACCTGTCAACCGAGACCTCCTCCACCATCGGTGAGCAACGGCGCACCAACTATGCGCTCGCCCCGATGGACGTTGGCGACTTCGTCGATGCCGTCACCCAGGGCCAGTCGGTGGCCCCGCTCTACTTCCTGTTCGCGGCGCAGAAGAACCAGCGCACCCACGAGCTGCTGGACGAACAGGCGCCGATCGCGATGCTCGACGCCGACACCGTCCTCGCGAGACAGGCTGATGGCGCCGTGGTCATCGACTCACGGGACGACTGGTCCTTCGCCCTCGGTCACTTCCGCGGTTCCATCAACGTGGGCCTCACCGGACGTTTTGCCGAGTACGTGGGCGAGGTGATGCAACCTGACACCCCGATCATCGTTGTCACCGAGGAGGGCCACGAACAGGAGGCGCGCACGCGGCTGGCACGCATCGGTTTCGACAACGTGCTCGGCGCGCTTGCGGAACCAGTGAAGACCTTCTTCCTGCGGCCCGAGCTCACCGAACGCCAGTCGAGACTGTCCGTGGAAGCGATGGCCGAACGCATCGCATCGGTGAAGGACCTCGTGCTGGTCGACGTGCGCGGCGAGGGCGAGGTTGCCCTCGGCACCATCCACGGCGCCCGCAACATCCCGCTGCCTGCGCTTCTCCAGACTCTCGACGAGCTGGACCCCGCAGCCCCCACGGTCGTCTTCTGTGCGGGCGGCTACCGCTCCTCCATCGCCTCCAGCCTGCTGCGCTCGCACGGCTTCCGTGACGTGTCGGACCTCATCGGCGGGTACGGGGCGTGGGCCGCGAGCAACATCCCCGTGTCACTCCCCTCCGTCGAACCCGGCGACGTGCCGGTCGACGGTTCAGCCCTGCTCCTCGACTGCCGCGAGAACGACGAATGGGAGGCAGGACACGTCGGCACCGCGCTGCACATCCCCATGGCGCAGCTGCCGGCGCGCATCGGGGAGATGCCGCACGGACTGCGGATCGTGAACATCTGCCGCTCGGGCAACAGGTCCGGCAAGGTCACGGCGTGGTTGCTGAACAACGGATTCGACGCCGTCAACATGACGGGCGGGATGAAGGCCTGGGACGCCTCCGGGCTGCCGGTGGTGCGCACCGACGGCGCGCGGGGAACGGTGATCTGACCCGCCCCGGCGGTCAGTCCTTCTTGCGCATCTCCCGGTAGTCGCGCGCGCCACCCTCGAGGGGCTCGACCTCGAGAGTGATCCCGTCGATGCCGGTCACACGCAGCTGCTGCTCGTCGGCGAGCGGGGTCGCACGGTTCACGCGGGCCCTCCAACGCGCACCGTTCACCACGACAACCCCCTCGGGATCAATTGGACCGACTGCCGTGCCCGTCTCACCCACGAGGTTGTCGCGTCCGATGGTGGGCGTGGCGAAACGCGTGCGGGTCATCGACGGCATTCCGACTGTGTACGTGAGGGCAACCCCGACGATGCAGACGAGCATCGTGAGCCACCCGGGGCGCAGCGTGACGCCGTCAACCGACCGGAACAACCCGAAGGAACCGACTGTGTAGAGGACCATCCCCGCGCCGGTCCAGAAACGCGGCACCCCCACCTGAACATCCACCGCAAACGCGAGGAACGCAGCAAGCAGGAGGGCGAGTGCGAGCCCGTTCAGCGGCAGGGCGCCGAACCCCATCGCACCGAGCAACAGGCAGACCGCCCCGACCAGTCCGGCCACACCGATGCCGGCGGTGAAGAACTCGAAGAGCAGCAGCGCCATTCCGACGGTGAAGAGCAGGTACGCCGACGGCGGCGACGCGACGGTGTGGAACAGCCGCGGGACGAGCCCCAGCTTGAAGAACCGGGTGGTGGTCGCCTCACGGTTGACCTGGCCGTTCTCGCCGATCCCGTCCTGCACCGTGTCGAGCGTGCGTCCCTTCACGGTGACGCCGTCGAGGGCCAGCAGGATGTTGCGCAGAACAGGGACACCGCGGTCGTCGCCGGCGAACTTCAGAACCTTCTGCTCGCGGGCCTCCAAGAAGCCGAGAGTGCCGGAGCGGAGGAAGTCGTCGGCCGGGCCGAACGACACCTGCTCGTCGTCGACTGTCAGCAGCGTTCCGCTGCGACCGATCCGGGCACCAGGGGCCATCGCTGCGACGTCAGCAACCGTGACCATCTGGGCGGGCAGGCCGTAGAGACGTGCCCCGCTGGGGCCGACCCAGATCGCGACCGGAACCGGGGAGTCCTTGATGTCCGCGAGGAGATCGGCCATCGCGTCACGGCCGATGACCGCGCCGCGGGTGTTGACCTGCAGCACGACCGCCTGGGCACCGTTGGTTCCGCTGCGCTCGAGCGCGGAACGGATGGAATCGGCGCTGATCCTGTCGAGGAGACCCGATACCTCGACCACATCGACAGGCGGGAGGTCGACTGTGGTCGCGGAACCGTCATCTGCGGCCCTCGCCGGCCCCAGCGCGAACAACGGTGCGGCGAGCACGAGACCGAGTCCGCACATGATGCGCAACTTTGCGCCTACCCTCACTGGTCACTCCTCGACTCGATCGAACGACACGACGCATCCATGGACATCCGCCACTTTCTCACCGCATCCCGGGCACTCATTGTTGCGGGGAAGGGCGGTGTCGGGAAATCCGTCGTGTCGAAAGCCCTTGCGACAGTTGCCACAGAGGCCGGATTGTCGGTGCTCCACGTGGAAATCGACGGCAAGGAGACGACCCCCCTGCCCGATTCCCGCGTTGACTCCCTCGCGCTCTCCGCGGGCGCCGCACTGGGTGAGTACCTGCAGGGACGCGGCCTCGGCATCATCACCCGCCAGCTGGACAGGCTGGGCATCGTGGACCTGGTGGCGAGCACCGCACCAGGCATCGACGACCTCCTCGTGCTGGGAAAGATCAAGCAGCTCGTGCGCGACGACCCGCACGACGTCATCATCATCGACGGCCCGGCTGCGGGTCACGCGGTGGATCTCCTGCGCTCGCCCCGCACGCTGAAACGGACTGTACGGGGAGGCCCGATCGCCCAGCAGGCCGACGACGTCCTCGCGATGTTCTCCGATCCCTCGAGACTGCGGGTGACTCTCGTGACCAAACCGGCAGTCACGCCGGTCAGCGAACTGGTCGAGACGGCACAGGAGGTCACGGGGACACTGGGCCTCCATCTGTCCCCCGTTGTCATGAACGGGATCCACGCCGGTGTTCCCGCGGGTGCCGCAGCATCAACCGAACCCGAGATCATGCGTGCCGCGGCGTACGTCGCGGAGCGGCACAGTGCCGAGGAGGCGGCAATCGATGCGCTCGCATCGATGCTCCCGGGTCCGCAACTGCGCGTGCGGCACCACCTGGCGACAGGTGCCGACCTCGTGACGCTCGTTGCGGGCGACCTGCGCGACGCGATCGGGGGACTCGCGTGACCGGGCGTGCCGAGGACGTGTGCGCCACGTCGTCCGTGATCGTGACCTGCGGTACGGGCGGCGTGGGCAAGACGAGCTGCGCGGCAGCACTTGGGCTGCTCGCCGCGCGACAGGGCCGCCGGGCCGTCGTGCTCACCATCGACCCCGCGCGGCGTCTCGCCGACGCGATCGGACTTGGGGACGCAGTGGCCAACGAGCCCGTTCGCGTCCCGTGCGACGCACCGGGCGAGCTGTGGGTGGCGATGCTGGATGTCCAGGCGACGTTCGACGGTCTCGTCGCCTCTACCGCAGCGAGCCCCGACCAGGCCCGTCGTGTCCTCGACAACCCGTTCTACAGGGGCCTCTCGCAGTCGCTCTCGGGCACGCGCGACTACATGGCGGCCGAGCGCCTGCACTCGCTGTGGAACGACGCGAGATTCGATCTTGTTGTCGTCGACACCCCGCCGACGCGCAGCGCGCTGGACTTCCTCGAGTCGCCGGAGAGGCTTGCCCGGTTCCTGCAGCACCCCGTCGTCCGTCTGCTCGTCGCCCAGGGCCGCGGGGGCCTGCGCATCGCGGGGGCCGCGATGCAGCCGGTCGTCAAGGCGATTGGCCGGGTCATCGGGAACGACGCCCTCTCGGGTGCGGTCTCGTTCCTCCAGTCCTTCGACGGGATGGAGACCGAGTTCCGGAGACGCGCGCTCGCCGTCGCGGAGTTGCTGCGTGGTGACGGCACCGCGTTCGTCGTTGTTGCGTCACCTTCCGCAGATGCAGTGGCAGAAGCCGACTGGTTCGTCTCGGAACTGCGGCGGATGAACATCGCCCTCCGTCTCGTCGTCGAGAACCGCGTCCCGCCGGAGTTCGGGGGTCGCGTTGTCGACGTCTTCCCTGACCTGGTCATCGAGAGGGAAGCCGCCACGGGTGTCCTCGAGGGTTTCAGGAACCGCACCCTCGCCGCCCACCCGGGCGTCGGGTTCGCGAGAGCCACCGAATCGGCCTCCGACATCCATGACCTCGCGGGGGTGTCCCGGCTTGCCGACGAGATCGGCAACGGGTGACCGGGGGGCGGGGACCGGGCCGCAAGTAACATCACTTCCGTGCATGTCCTGATCGCCACAGATGCCCAGTGGGTGCTCGACGAGGTCGTCGCCGCACTCGGGTCCCCATCCACCTCCTTCCAGGTCGTCACGAACGGACGCAAAGTTGCCGATGTCGTCGCGGAACGCACGCCGGACATCGCCATCCTCGATCTGCAGGTTGGAGCCATGGGCGGCATGGCCATCACCATGGACCTGCGGCTCGACGCGAGCTCGGGAATGCTCCCGCACGTGCCCGTGCTGATGCTCCTCGACCGCGAGGTGGACATCCACATGGCCCGGCGCAGCGGGGCGAACGGCTGGATCATCAAGCCCCTCGATGCGCTCCGGCTCCGCCGCGCAGTGGACGCGGTCGTGAACGGCGGTTGCTACGCCGAGGGAATCACCGCAGGGACCGAGCCCGCGGAACCGGCAGAGGCAGCCGAGGAATCGGCGGATAGCCTCGCGTAGCAGTCCTGCGGGGTCACCCGCCGGATCCACACCGGGGTGTGGCGCAGCTTGGTAGCGCGCGTCGTTCGGGACGACGAGGCCGCAGGTTCAAATCCTGTCACCCCGACCATTGTCACCGCGCATGTCAGCGCCGCACCCTGTGCCGCACCCTCGTATTGCCTCCACACATTGCTCCTGACGACACAGGAGGAAACCCACCATGACCACCGCCCGCGACGTGACGGAGCCTCAACTGGAACACCTCATGCGGTGCCTCGACAGAAGCATCGGAACCGACGCCCGCTCTACCATGATGACCATGCTGAGCGCGGCAGATGTCAGTGATCTTGCCACCAAGGCGGATCTGTCCATGCTTGGCCTTCGCCTGGATGAGATGGAGAAGCGAACGGAGATTCGCTTCGACGAGCTCGACAGACGACTCACGGGCCGGATCGACGAACTCGGCAAAAGGCTGAACAGCCAGATTGAGGAACTCGACAAGAGACTGAACGGCCGGATCGACGAACTCGACAGACAACTCACGGGTCGGATCGACGAACTCGACAAGAGACTGAACGGCCGGATCGACGAACTTGACAAGAGACTGAACGGCCGATTCGAGATTCTCCAGGTTCACTTCGACCAGAAGCTCGAGATCCTGGAGAACAAGATCTCCACGAACACCATGAGGGCCATCAACCGGCACCTCACGTTCTCCGTCACGGCAATGTCGGCCATCAGCGGGATGATCACCGTGCTCGCGCGTTGAGCACGATGGGTCAGACGAGAAGTTCGGCGATCTGCACCGCGTTGAGCGCGGCACCCTTGCGGAGATTGTCGTTGCTGACGAAGAGTGCGAGCCCGCGGTTCCCCTCGACCGACTGGTCCTGACGGATCCGTCCCACGAAGCTGGGGTCTGCCCCCGCAGCCTCGAGCGGCGTCGGGATGTCGCTCAACACCACGCCCGGCGCCCCCGACAGGATCTCCGTCGCTCGGGCTGCGGTGATCGGACGCGAGAACTCCACGTTCAGTGCGAGCGAATGACCGGTGAAAACCGGCACGCGCACGCACGTTCCCGACACGAGCAACCCGGGGATGCCCAGGATCTTGCGGGTCTCGTTGCGCAGCTTCTTCTCCTCGTCGGTCTCCCCCTCGCCGTCATCCACCATGGACCCGGCGAACGGCAGCACGTTGAACGCGATGGGCCGCACGAACTTCTTCGGTTCCGGCCAGGTGACCGCGTGACCGTCGAACGTGAGTCCGGCGGCACCGGGGGTCATCACCTGCGCCTGGGAGTCGAGCTCCTCGACACCGGCAAGCCCGCCGCCGCTGACGGCCTGGTACGTGGATGCGACCATCCTCACCAGCCCGGCTTCGTCGTGCAGTGGCTTGAGCACCGGCATGGCGGCCATCGTGGTGCAGTTCGGGTTGGCGATGATCCCCTTGGGCGGGTTCTTCGCGAGGCGTCCGTTCACCTCGCTGACCACCAGCGGCACCTCGGGGTCCATCCGGAACGCGCTGGAGTTGTCGATGACCGTGACACCGGCGGCGGCGAACCGCGGCGAGAGCTCGCGTGATGACGTGGCACCGGCCGAGAACAGGGCGATGTCGAGCCCGGACGGGTCAGCGGCGGACGCATCCTCCACGGTGACATCGAGGTCGCCGAACCGCAGCGTCGTGCCGGCGGAGCGTGCAGAGGCGAAGAACCTGATCTCGGTGAGGGGGAACTTCCGCTCGAGGAGCAATGTCCTCATGACGCTCCCGACCTGCCCAGTTGCACCGACAACACCCACTCGCATGGGCACGAAGGCTAACCACGACGGGCGAGAAGCCACCAATGACTTTTGTTCGCGACATCCAGGTCGCGCTGTGCGACGGTCTCGCCGCGGTACTCGACGGGCTTCTGCGGACGCCCCGGGTGATGCAGCACCGCGACCTCGGCGAGGTCGATCTTCGTCGCCTCGACCGCCGCAAAGACCCGCCGGGGGTCCAGCCGGTTCGCCTGCCAGCCGAGCCGGGTGGACCAACGCCACGTGGAGAGCCTGTTGCCCACCACCGGAAGGTGCCACAGCGACCTGACAACAGCCCCGGCAGGCACGAGCACCGCGTCCTCGGGCACCCAGGTGCGGTAGTTGAGGGCGATCCACCCGCCCGGCTTCACGATGCGCAGTGCCTCGCGCGTGAGCCTGACCGCGTCGGTGGACTTGCAGTGCTGGAGCGTGATGTACGAGAAGACCACGTCGACGCTCTGGTCAGGGACGTTGATCGAGTTGCCGTCGGCGATGTGGACGGTGCGGAACGAGGACACGTTCCCGAACCGCGCGACCGTCTCGCGGCATCGCTCGAGGAAGGCCGCGTCCACGTCGCTCGCCGTCACGGAGGCGAACCTGCGGGTGAGGGCCGCCGTCATGCGACCGATGCCCGAACCGATCTCCAGTATCGAGAGCGAGGCCGCGGAGTCGTTCCATCCGAACCGGTCGACGTACACGTCGACCTCGGCGTCCCCGGTGCGCACGAAGCTCTCGAGGTTCAGGGCACCCCCGGTGAGGTTGTTGAACACCCACCCGGTCTCGCGCACGACGTCATCTGCGCTCTCTCTCGCCTCGGCCCGCGAGCCGGCGGCGCGCCACGGCGTGAGCTGCCGGCGTCGTTCTGCCATCAGGCGATTCTGACAGACGGACTACTTGCGTTCGGGCAATGGCGCCGAGTACGCGGTGCCCGAGTCCAGCCCGAACGCGGTGTGCAGCGCGCGGACGGCGGTCTCCATGTCCGCGAGGGCGATCACGACAGAGACCCTGATGGTGCTGGTGGAGATCATGTGGATGTTGACGTTGTTGTCCGCCAGCACCCTGAACATCTTTGCGGCGATGCCCGGGCTGGTCTTCATGCCGGCACCGACCAGCGACACCTTTGCGATGTCGGCGTCGTGCGTGACCGCCTGCGCCCCGATCTCCCCGGCGACGCGCGCGACGATGTCCTCCGCGGTGCGCATGTCGGCCTTCGGGACCGTGAACGAGATGTCCGTGAGGCCGTCCTTTGACGTGTTCTGCACGATCATGTCGACGTTGATGTTCGCGTTGGCGAGGTTCTCGAAGAGAGCCGCCGAGATGCCGGGGCGGTCGGGGACGGCGATGACCGTCACCTTCGACTCGCTGGCGTCCTGCACGACACCGGAGATGATGGGGTCTTCCATGGATGGTCCTCCTTCTGAGGCTTCGTCGGCAACCCACGTGCCGTGCTCCCACGTGAAACTGGAGCGGACGTGGATGGGGACGTTGTGGTTCCGCGCGAACTCGACGGAGCGCAACGCCAGCACCTTGCTGCCGACGCCCGCCATCTCGAGCATCTCGTCGAACTGCAGGCGGGCGAGCTTGCGCGCCTGCGGGACGATCCGCGGATCGGCAGTGAAGACGCCGGTGACGTCGGTGTAGATCTCGCACACGTCGGCACCTAGCGCCGCGGCAAGTGCCACCGCGGTGGTGTCGCTGCCGCCGCGACCGAGGGTGGTCACCTCGCTGTCGGTGGAGACCCCCTGGAAACCGGCGACGACCACGACCTTGCCGGAGGACAGCGCGTCGCGCACCCGGTCCCCCTTGACCTCCACCGCCTCGACGCCGATGCCCGCGAGGGCGATGCACAGGAGCGACATGGAGATGCGCTCCCCCGCGGTGAGGAGCATGTCCATCTCGCGGCCGGGCTGAACGCTGGACACCGCGTTCGCCAGGGAGATGAGGTTGTCCGTGGACTTGCCCATGGCGGACACCACCACGACCACGTCGTTGCCGTGGTTGCGCGTGAAGGCCACGTGGTCGGCGACTGCCTTGATCCGGTCGGGATCGGCAACGGATGTGCCGCCGTACTTCTGAACTACGAGTGCCACAGGGTGACGAGGCTAACGCCGGGCAACCATTGCCCCCACTGACTTTTCCGCGCGGTTGCGGTGCAAGTAGCCTGCTTCCTTCGTGGGAACAGACAAGCGAAACAGGCAGAAGCAGAACCGCCAGGCGGCCCGTGAGGCGCGCGCCCGGCAGGCCCGCAGGGCGAAGGTGCGCAGCCGCGCCACCCTGTACGGCGGCATCATCGCGGGAGTCCTCGTCCTGGTCTTCGCCATCAACCAATTGAGTGGAGGCGACGACGCCGTCCCCGAGTCCACCGACACCACGTTCGTGGAGGAGGCACCGTCCCTCTCCACCGTGCCCGGTGAGCAGATCACCGGGGACACCCCCTGCCCGAAGACCGACGGGTCGCAGGCCCGAGTGACCGTCTTCGAGAAGGCACCGCCCACCTGCATCGACGCGGCGAAGAAGTACACGGCCACCTTCGACACCAGCGAGGGCAAGATCGTGGTCGACCTGGACACCGAGAAGACACCGAACACGGTGAACAACTTCGTCGTCCTGTCCCGCTACAAGTACTACGACGGTTCGTACATCTTCCGCACCGACCCCTCGATCGACATCATCCAGGGCGGCGGCGCAACCAACTCCGACGACCCCGGTTACTCCATCAAGGACGAGGGGAACGGGTTCACCTACGAGGAGGGCGACCTCGTGATGGCCCGCACCGGCGCTCCGGACTCGGCCGGCGGGCAGTTCTTCTTCGTGACCGGCGAGAAGGCCGCGCTGCTCAACAGCCAGGGCACGTACGTCGTGTTCGGCAAGGTCTCCGAGGGGCTCGACGTGGTGAAGACCATCATCGGGCTGAACTCCGGGTCGGGCTCCCTCGGCGGCGCCCCCAGCCGCACCGTGGAGATCACCTCGGTCACCATCGCAGAGAGCTGAGCCACGACCGGCCGGCGCCGGATGGGAACGCAGGCAGCCCCGCCAGTTACCCTCGGTGCATGGCAACAGACATCAAGAAGGTCGGTATTTGCGGGTCGGGGATCATGGGATCCGGGCTCGCCGAGGTGGCGGCGAAGGCCGGCTACGAGGTCATCGTGCGGTCGCGCAGCAAGGCAACCGCCGACGCGATGATCACGTCGATCGAGAAGGGTCTCGAGAAGCAGGTCTCGCGCGAGAAGATCACGGCTGAGGACAAGGCTGCCATCCTCGGCCGTCTCTCCGCCACCGAGCGCATCGCCGACCTCGCCGACTGCGATCTCGTGATCGAGTCCGTGGTGGAGGACCTCGCCGTGAAGACGGCACTGTTCGCCGAGCTCGACAAGGCGGTGAAGCCGGGGGCAATCCTCGCCACCAACACGAGCACCCTCCCCGTGGTGGAGATGGCGATGGCCACGGGGCGCCCCGCCGAGGTGTGCGGCATCCACTTCTTCAACCCCGCCACGGCGATGCCGCTGGTCGAGGTGGTCACCCCGATCACGGCGAGCGACGACACCATCGCCGCCGCGAACGCGTTCGTCGCGAAGTGCGGCAAGAGCGGCGTGCAGGTCAAGGACCGCGCCGGGTTCATCGTGAACGCCCTCCTCTTCCCCTACCTCAACAACGCGATCCGCATCTGGGAGACGGGCACCGCCTCGATGGAGGACATCGACACCGCCATGAAGGGCGGTTGCAACTTTCCCATGGGACCGTTCGCTCTTCTCGACCTCGTCGGGCTCGACACGTCGCTGTCGATCCTCGAGGCACTCCACGCCGAGTTCGCCGACCCGAACTACGCCGCCGTGCCGACCCTGCGCAGGCTGGTGGCCGCCGGCAAGCTCGGCCGCAAGTCGGGCGAGGGCTTCTACAAGTACTCGTAGCCGCGCGAGAGGCGGCGGAGTCACCGCGACGTGCCCCGTTTCGACGAGTGTGACTGGGGGTTCCCCCAGGCGGATGACTGGCCGGATGACGATGTCGTCGCCGTGGGTGCCGATCTCGAGCCGTCCACCCTGCTGTACGCGTACTCGCACGGGATGTTCCCGATGCACCTCGACCGCATGAAGAACCGTCTCGGGTGGTGGTCGCCGCTGCGCCGTGGCGTGATCCCGGTGGACGGACTGCGCGTCACGAGATCGATGCGCCGGAGCGACCGAAGGTTCACGGTCAGCTTCGACACGGCCTTCAGTGAGGTCATGCACCGTTGCTCGGACATGCGGACCGACGGAAACTGGATCACCGAGGCCTTCGTGCGCGCGTACGGACGGCTGCACGGGATGGGCCACGCATCCAGCGTGGAGGTGCGCAACGACGCGGGTGACCTGGTGGGAGGTCTGTACGGGGTGAGGATCGACAGGTTCTTCGCGGGCGAGTCCATGTTCCACCGCGAGACGGACGCGTCGAAGGTCGCCCTCATGCACCTGGTCGGCCGGTTGCGGGACGAGGGCGTGGTGCTGCTCGACACCCAGTGGCGCACCGAGCACCTGGCCAGCCTCGGCTGCATCGAGGTGCCGCGGGACGAGTACCTGGGCTTGCTCGCCCGCGCACTTGACTGAAACCCCCTGCCGCCGTGGAGAACGGGCAGGACCGTTGCCATACTTGCTCCGTGAGCCAGCCGAGCACCCCCCGCCGTGACGAACCGTGGATGATGCGGACCTATTCGGGTCACTCATCCGCGCGTGCGTCGAACGAGCTCTACCGCACCAACCTCGCGAAGGGCCAGACGGGCCTCAGCATCGCGTTCGACCTCCCCACGCAGACCGGCTACGACCCCGACCACATCCTCGCCCACGGTGAGGTGGGCAAAGTCGGTGTTCCTGTTTCGCACGTGGGCCACATGCGCACCCTGCTCGACTCCATCCCCCCGGGGAAGATGAACACGTCGATGACCATCAACGCCACCGCCGCGTGGATGCTGGCTCTCTACGTGGCGAACGCGAGGGAGCAGGGTGTCGACTCGCGCGAGCTGCGCGGCACCACACAGAACGACATCGTGAAGGAGTACCTGTCCCGCGGCACGTACATCTTCCCCCCTGCCCCGTCGAAGCGTCTGATCGTCGACATGGTCGCCTGGTGCGCGCAGAACGCCCCCAAGTGGAACCCCATGAACGTCTGCTCGTACCACCTCCAGGAGGCCGGTGCCACGCCCGTGCAGGAGATCGCGTTCTCCCTTGCCACCGCCATCGACGTGCTCGACGCGGTGAAGGAGAGCGGCCAGGTCAGCCCCGACCAGTTCGACCAGGTTTTCGGCTCCATCTCCTTCTTCGTGAACGCGGGGATCCGGTTCGTGGAGGAGGTGTGCAAGATGCGCGCCTTCACCGACCTGTGGGAGCGCATCGCGGTGGAGCGCTACGGCGTGCAGGACCCCAAGGCACGCCGGTTCCGCTACGGCGTGC